>CAZOUZ010000013.1:0-18588 GCA_964583115.1 uncultured Dehalococcoidales bacterium | reverse complement strand
CCCATCCCCCCTCCCCTTTATTTATCTATTCCCTCCCGCCACCCTTAATGAAGCTTAAGAGGGGCAAAGCCCCTCTTAAAATCTCCCCCTACCCTCAGAAGAGAGGAGAACTCGTAAGAAGTGGTGGCGCAAGAACACCACTACTCTTAAACCCCCGACTTTCCAGCACCCTCTCTATCAAGAGGAGAGAAAAACTAGAAACCGGTGGGCCAGTTAGCCAGTTTGTGCTCGCCGATGCCGCTGTCCCTGTTTCCTCTGAGTATGTCCAGCGACTCAGCAATGAACTTTCTTGTGTCCGCGGGGTCGATTATCTCGAGCGGCGTTATACCTGCCCCTTCCCAGGGAGTGCTCTCAACCGACCACTCCTCCAGCAGCCGCTTCCTTTCAGCCTCGGAGTCCTGACTTTCAGCCAGCCTGCGACCGTGCACCACCTCGATACCTATTTCCGGGTCAACGAAGCTGATTGAAGCCGTCGGCCAGGCGGCACCTATATCATACTGGCTGCCGCACATGCACCGCCAGCCTATCCCGTAGGCTTTTCGCACCAGGATATGGATTTTCGGGACCGTTGCCAGCTCCTGCGCTTCTATAAAAACCACTATCTTGGTGGGTATCTTCTGTCTCTCGGACTCCATACCCGGATACATACCGGGAATATCGGTAAGAAAAATAAGGGGAATGTTAAAAGAGTCACAAAGGCAGATAAAACCGGTTGCCTTGTCGATAGCCGGAACGTCGGGCGCTCCCGCATTATACATCGGGTTGTTGGCTATGATACCCACGACCCTTCCTCCTATCCTGGCAAGGCAGGTAGCCATAGCTTTGCCGAACTCCGCTTTCAAGGGGAAATATTTCCCGTCGTCCACAATCACTTTAATCAAACGGTACATATCATAGCCCCGGTTTAACTGAAGAGGGACTATCTTTTCAGCATCTTTCAGCTTTCGAAGCGGGTCGTCCTGCGTGGGAAGATAGGGCGGTTCTTCGCCGTTATGCGAAGGCATATAGCTTAAAAACTCTCTTACAATTGCCAGGCATTCCTCGTCATTCTCGGCAAAAGCATCAACCTGCCCGGTTACATTGGCGTGGAGTTCCCAGCCGCATAGCTGCTGGGGGGTTATCTTCTCCCCGATTGCTTTCTCAACAATCCTCGGCCCGGCGGCTCCCATTGCCGCTCCTTTTACCATCGCCACAAAATCAGCCCGGGCGGCGTGCCAGCTCGGCATACCGAAGCACTCGCCCATAATTGCCTCTACTCTGGGCATCCGGCGCGGCAGTTGAAACCAGTAGTCCGCAGGCCCTCCCCACCGGCAGGTCCCTTCAGCCAGCCCGGCAGAACCCATCCGGTCAGGCAGTCTGATACCGCCGGCACAATCACCCAGCCCTATCACAGGATATCCCTTCCTGTCAGCCAGGCGGTGCAAATTTTGAAATTTCTGAATGCCGATACGGCCGGTGCTGCCGCCGAGCGTGGTACGGTCATCAGCATCTACAGCCACTTTCCTGCCATCGATAGTACCGATTCCGCATACCTTGCCATCGGCGGGAGCCGCCTCCGCCATTCCGGGAACATCCGAGTGATTAAGCATCCCCACCTCCCAAAAGCTGTTGCCGTCCAGCAGCTTATCTATCCTCTCCCGGGCAGTGAGTCGGCCACGGTCATGTTGTGCCTTCACCTCTTCCTCACCGCCCATTTGTTTTACTTTTTCACGGCGCAGGTACAACTCATTGATTGCTTCCTCCCTACCCATGGCTTCCTCCTTTGTTATTCCCGGTCAATACTTTGACCAGATTACATTTTCATCCGTTTTTCTATAGCCCTGGCATGGGCTTCAAGCCCTTCGGCTTCAGCCAGAGTCCGAGCTGCTTTTCCCAGTTCATCCAAATCAAGTTTATCAACATCAATGACGCTGGTGAGCTTCAGAAAATCGCCGACGTTGAGGGGCGAGCTAAACCGCGCCGTCCCACCGGTGGGCAGGGCGTGACTCGGCCCGGCAACGTAGTCGCCAGGGACAACCGTCGCCTTTTCGCCGGTAACGATGCATCCGGCATTTTTTACCTTTTCAATATACGAGGCCGCTTCCCGTACCATCAATAACAGGTGCTCAGGGGCGTAGAGGTTAGCCAGCTCCACAGCCTCGTCCATACTGTCCACCACCGCTATCATACCCTGTCTATCAAGGGCTTCGGCGGCGGTATCTTTGCGCGATAACTCTTTGAGTTGCTGCTCAATATCCTTATTTACCCCGTCAGCCAATCGCCGGGAAGTGGTAACCAGGACAGCCGATGCCAGAGGGTCGTGTTCAGCCTGCGCCAGCAGGTCGGCAGCGCAGTATGCCGGACTAGCCGTATCATCAGCGATAATTAACACCTCGCTCGACCCTTGGAGACCGTCAATCCCGACCACACCGGAGACCTCTCTTTTTGCTAACTGAACAAAGACATTGCCCGGACCGCAGACCTTGTCCACGGCGGGAATAGTGCCGGTGCCGAAAGCCAGGGCAGCAACCGCCTGAGCGCCGCCGACGGAGAAAACGCGGCCAACCCCGGCAATATCTGCCGCAGCCAGAGTCACCGGGTTAACAGCGCCGTCTTTTCCCGGCGGCGTAACCATAATAATCTCTTTCACGCCGGCAACCTTAGCCGGGACAGCCGTCATCAAAACCGTTGACGGGTAAAAAGCCCTCCCACCGGGAACATAGATGCCGACGCGCTCCAGCGGACGTACCAGCCAGCCGACGCCCTCCTTGACGCTTTCATTAAACAGGCTGTCTTTCTGCGCCTGGTGGTAAGCGTATATCCGCTCCGCCGCCAGTTTTAGCGCCGCCAGAAGCTCCGAACTCACTTTGTTGCGGGCAGCGGCAATCTGTTCCGCGGGGACCTCCAGCGAGGACAGTTTTACGCCGTCGAACTTCTCCGTGTAGTCCAGCAGGGCAGCATCCCCCCGGCGCCTGACTTCACCTACTATCTGCCTGACCGCCTGCTGGCGGTCTTCATCCTCAAGCATATCCGGCAAAGCACCCCGTCTCGACAGAGCCTTCTTTGCCGCCTCAAAACCTTCAATTATTTTCACTCTATCTGTCCTTCGGTAAGGTTCATTGATTTATAGATTTATAAAACCCCATCCCCTTTATCCCTCCCGATTGCATCGGGAGGGAAGTTGTTTGTTAAGAGGGGCGAAGCCCCTCTTGAACACCCGTTTCTATTATTTAGCGGGATATCGCCTTCTTAAATACCCCCGCTATTCCACGGCGGCCTTCAGCATGCCGGTGATAGCTTTTATTCTACCACCCTTTTCGGGGCTGGCAATACTGTCCTTATTGCCGATGAGACGGGCAGTAGACTCAAAGAGGATACTGATAATTTTGAGGTTGTGCCTGGCTATCGTCCGCCCGGTCTCGGTATTTTCAATCAGCATGTCGGCGTCCTCGGGCAAAAAGGCTTCGGTAGCTCCCCAGGTAGGAATCACTTTATACACCCCGAGGTGGTTGTCCCGGGCACACTTATCGGCAATATTAACGTACTCCGAGGCTACCCTGACCGACGCCGGACCTTCGGCATATAGCTGCCTCAGGCCCCGGATATCGTTTACGGATAAATCTTTGCTCACCACCGCCACTATTCTCACCTGGCTGTATTTCAGGTCCAGTAGCTCAGACACCGGACTGGAAGGGAACTGGTAAAGGTGCTCCAGCAGCCAGTCCTTGCCGGTAATAGCCAGGTCGAAACTACCGTTAGCCACCTGTAAGGGCATATCCTGGGGTCTTATCACCTTTACGGAAACCCCGTCCAGGCTGATACCCGGACGCCGGTTCCCCGCCGCCGACGGGTAATCATCGACCTGAATACCGGCTTTATTCAGCAACTCGGCGGTCGGCTTTTGCTGGTGTCCGTCTGGTAAAGCCAGCCGGACTGTGCCCTCGTCCGCCTGCCGCGAAGGGCGCCGTTCAGAAACCGGCGTGGCTTTCCGCGCAGCCGCCGGTGAAGGCTGTTTCGCCACAGTCCGCAGCCTGCTGTCTATCGAAGCCAGTATCTCGCTCAGGTCTTCTCTTTCCCAGCTACTCTTATTGGCGATAAGGCAGGCTCCAAAACCGAGGACTTTCCTTACCGGCACGAGGTCATGGTTAAAGGAAGTCTCATCCGGCCCTCCGGTGATTAATGCCAGCTCGGCGCTCTCCGGCGGATAAGCCTCGGCTGCTCCCCAGAGAGGGAAGATGCTGAACCGCCGCAGCCGGTTTTTCAGGGCGAACGACTCGGTAAGGTTGGGATATTCACTGACGATACGGATAAGCCCGCTCCTCGCCTGCATCGCCTCTATCGTAGGGTCTGCCTCGGACCTGCTGACAACCGCATAAAGGACGCCCTCTCCGTACCCCAGGTTTCTCAGCCTGACCAGAGCCGAGCTTGGATACTTGACCATAAGCTCCTCCACCCAGTCCAGCCCGCAAATCCCCAGGTCGTAGTTCCCCACGGCAACCTGGATGGGAATATCCCTCTCGTGGAATATCTTGGACAAAAGATTGGGAAACCTTCTGGACTCAAGACGGTAGGAGCGCGCTCCCTCACTGTAGCCGCCGAGTCCCCAGTCCGCCCCCTTGAGCAGTCCGGCTGTCTCAGCCAGGAGACGTCCCTTTGGTAAAGCTATCTTTAGTTTTTTTATCTACCTCACCCCCCTCGCCTCATCCGTATTATTACCAGGATTCCAAAAGCCACCATTGGAACAAGGAGTATCAAATTCACTACACAAATCAGGGGGGTATATGTCACCGGACGCCCGTTTATCGTTGCTAGAATTACATTGACGGCACTAACAACCACTACCACCAGCGTATACCACGCCAGCACCTTTATCGCTATATTCATATAACTCCCCCGCTATTTCTTCAACAGCGCTAAAAGCTCGTCAGCGGTTTTCAGCTCAAACTTCTGCTGATTACTCCGGTCGGTCAGGGTAAAGGCGGGTGCCTTATCGCCGACATCAACCAGCCACCTTAAATCAGCCGGCTCCTGACCGCCCAGGTATACCTCAGCCGTATGGCCGGCCTCGTGGAGGCGACCTGCCAGGCTGAAGGCATCCTTCAGGGCGCCTTCTCCGGCGCCGATTTTAATCAGGACTCCCTGGGACGGTGGCTCAACCGGAGCTTTTGACTTTGCAATATTCATCAGGCGGTCGAGGTAGAGGGCAAAACCGGAAGCCGGAATATCTTTTCCGCCCATCAGGGGAATCAGGGCATCATACCTGCCGCCGCCGCCGACGTGCTCGCCGCTGGCCAGAAGCTGGTACATCACCCCGGTGTAATACTCAAAACCTCTTCCGGAAGCTATATCAATCCGGTATTTGACACCCACCTCCTCGAGCAGGGAGACAACGTTTACAAAATTATCAAGAGCCGGTTCAAGCTCGGGTAAATCGTGATTGAACAGGGCTTTCAGGTTTTTCAGAAAACCGGACGACTTCCCCTTCATCTCCAGCAGAGGGGCCAGAGTCTTACCCAGCTTCGGCTTCTCCGCTTTTATCCTGTCAAGCGCTTCCGCATCCCCGTCCAGAATCTGGTCGAATACCCTCGCCTGCTCTTCGGGACTCAGCCCGAACCTGGATAGCAGCGCCCCTATCAGACCGGCATGAGACAACCTCAGCTCCACATTTTTAAGACCTATTCTTCTCAGGACCTCCAGAGCCAGCACCACCAGCTCTATATCGGCTACTGTCGAGCCGGCCCCGATAAGCTCGGCGCCGCACTGCCACTTCTCCCTGGTCTCTTTCCCCGTTTCCTCAAAGGTAAACACATTCGTCACGTAAAAGAGCTTGGCAAGCTCTTTTTCCTCCATATTATCTATGTAGAGCCGGGCTATGGGGATGGTGCCGTCAGGTCTCAGGACCACCCTCTCCCCACTCCAGCCGTCCCAGTCGAGAAAAGAATACACTTTACCTAATCTGCCGGGAGTAAGCGTCCCGGTCGAGGTGAACAGGTGGAGGTACTCGAGGGTGGGAGTCCTGACCTCCTGGTAACCCCAGCTAAGACAGCAGTCGCGGAATACCCCCTCGATGAGGCGGAATCTTTTCATCTCCTCGGGAGACAGGTCCTGGGTGCCTTTACACTTCTGAACTCTCACGATATCACCTTGCACGCAGGGTAAAGTTTACACTACTTTTACCCCGCTGTTCAACCTGCTTCGTTGTTGCAATTAGGTTATAACCCCTATACAATGATACTTACGGGTATGCCTGCTAAAAGGTCTATGATGTTTAAAATTTTTCGCGTTTCGCTATTTATCGGTTTAATAATTGTCGGCTGTATCGCTCCCAGGGTCCAGGCGGCGGCACCAACCGTCGAAGTCCTAAGCGTAGACGGCACCATCGTGCCGGTAATTGCCGATTATATCGACCGCGGCATCAGCGAGGCGGAAGCTAAGAACGCCACCGTCTGTATCATCGAGTTAAATACGCCCGGAGGGCTGCTGGACACGACGGAAGAGATAGTCCAGAGGATTATGAATGCCCATGTTCCCGTAGTTGTTTATGTTTCTCCGAAAGGCTCCTGGGCAGCTTCAGCAGGGACCTTCATCACTCTATCCGCTCATATTGCCGCAATGACACCGGGCACGACCATCGGGGCAGCTCATCCGGTAAGCGCCGGCGGCGAGGATATACCCGAGGACCAGATGAAGAAGATAACCGAGTTCTCCTCCAAGTGGATAAAAACCATCGCCGAGGAGCGCAACCGTAATATGGAAGAAGCCCAGCTTGCCGTGACGGAAAGTAAGTCCTTTACCGATAGCGAAGCACTGAGTTCCAACCTTATCGACCTTCGAGCTAATAATCTGGAAGACCTTATTTCTCAAATCAATGGTCGAACAGTCACTCTGGCCAGCGGCGCCGAGGTCACCATTGACACCACCGGCTACGCCACAACCAGAAACGAAATGAGCTTCATCGAACGCTTTCTGCACGCTATCAGCGACCCGAACATTGCCTACATTCTACTCAGCGTAGGCTCCATCGGCATTATCGCCGAGATTTACAATCCGGGAGCATTATTCCCCGGTATTCTCGGTGCCATAAGCCTGCTGATGGCATTCTACTCCCTGGGAGTACTCGATGCTAACCTGGGAGGCATACTGCTGATGCTGCTTGCCTTCGGTCTATTCATCGCCGAGTTCTTTACTCCCACCTTCGGCATACTTACCGCAGGAGGGATAACAGCGCTTGTTCTCGGCTCACTATTGCTGTTCCCCGGAAGGGCTCCTCTTTTTCAGGTAAATCCATGGCTGATTGCCTCCATTACAATTCTTTTTGTTGCCTTCTTCTTATTCGTCATCCAGCGAGTAATCAAGGCGCACCGCGGTCAGGCAACCACCGGCTGGGAAGAACTGATAGGCAAACCGGCAACAGTCAAGGTAGCCCTGGCACCTGAAGGCCAGGTCCTGTTCAGAGGCGAGCACTGGATAGCGGTATCGGAAGAGGGCACCGTGGAACCCGGAGAGGAAGTGATAATAAATAAAGTCGATAGCCTTAAGCTATATGTAACGAAAAAAGAACGGAGCGGGTAAATAAATGGGCATAATGATAGGTAATCTCATAATAGACCTGTGGGTGGTTATCCTGGTAATAATTTGCATTATTGCCTTTATTGTCCTCGTCATTAACCGAGGAATTGCCGCTCACCGACTTCAGGTGGGCGCCGGCAGGGAAGAACTTATAGGCAAGACCGCCGAAGCTATTACGGCTCTTGAACCGAAAGGAACAGTATTTATCGAGGGGGAGAGGTGGTCGGCGATATCAGAGGCAGGCCGGGTTGAACCCGGGGAGGAGGTGCTTATAACCAAGGTCGAAGGCTTAAAGCTTTATATAGATAAAAAACAATAAAGGAGGTTGTTAATATGGGAACCCCAGTTATTATCGGTATAGTAGTTCTATTCGTGATTATGCTACTCTCAATGGCAATCAAGATTGTCCCCGAGTATGAGCGGGGAGTCCTCTTCCGCCTGGGGCGGCTGATAGGACCGAGAGGCCCCGGCCTCTTTCTCATCATCCCCTTCGTTGACAAGATGGTGAAAGCCGACCTGCGGGTAATAACCATGGACGTGCCGTCACAGGAGGTAATCACCAAGGACAATGTCACCGTGAGGGTGAACGCGGTGGTATTCTTCAGGGTAGTTACTCCTACCGACGCCGTGGTGAAAGTTCTGGACCACGTCAGGGCAACATCACAGATATCACAGACAACACTGCGAAATGTGCTGGGACAATCAGAGCTTGATGAACTGCTGACGCAGCGGGAGACACTTAACCAGAGACTGACGCAGATAATCGATGAGCATACCGACCCCTGGGGAGTCAAGGTAAGCACAGTAGAAATCAAGGAAGTCGAGCTTCCCGAGCAGATGAAACGGATGATGTCAGCCCAGGCTGAGGCGGAAAGAGAGAAAAGGGCGAAAATCATCCATGCCGAAGGTGAGTTCATGGCATCGAAGCAGCTGGCTGAAGCCGGTGCTATCATTGCCAAGGAGCCGACCACACTGCAACTGCGCTATCTACAGACTCTAACCGAGGTAGCCTCGGAGAGAAACAGCACCCTTATCTTCCCCATCCCGATAGACCTCATCAGTATGTTTATGAACAGAGGTGGGGGCAACAGCGGAGGCGGGGGCGCCGCGGAGAAGAAATAACCGGTACCCGCAAAGAATTACCAGTGGTGGCTGAGGGAGTTCCCTCAGCCACCATAACTAGTCACGCAGGGTAACGTCCCCGGCGACAACAGGGGTAAGGCTGCCGTCAGGGCAGCGCAGCAGGAGGCTGCCGTCCCTGGCTACCGATTCGGCTATCCCTTCATATATAGTCTCGCCTGCCGTTACCCGGACTTCTTTGCCCAGCGTCACCAGGTTGTCCCGCCACTCTTCATAAACGGGACCGCCTGAGGACAGAGCCAGGTACAACCTTTCCATCTCAACCAGCAGGCAGCGGATTACATCCCGGCGCGATACCTCTTTCCCCAACTCGGCGGAAAGACCGGTTACGGGGAATTGAATCCCGGGGAAATCCCCACCTTTCAGGTCAACGTTTATCCCGATACCGATAACAGAGTAGTTCACCGTATCTCCCCGCAGGTCGTTTTCAATCAGAATACCGCAGACCTTCTTGCCGTTAATCAGGACATCATTAGGCCACTTAATCGCCGACTTCAAGCCGGCGGCTGCTTCTATAGCGCGGACCACCGCCAGGGAAGCCAGCATAATCATCGAAGGCAGTGCCGATAATTCGGGGTGGAGAATTACGGACAGGGCGATATTGCCGCCGGGCGTCAGCCAGTTACGCTTCAGCCGTCCCTTACCCGCCGTCTGCTCATCAGCGATTACAACCGTCCCTTCCTCCGCCCTCTGCTGAGCCTGTTGCTTCGCCACCTCATTTGTTGAGGTTACGCTGGGATAGTATAAAACTCTCTTCCCGATAAAGCGGGTATCCAGTCCTTTTGTAATGGCATCAGCCGATAAGCTGTCTTCCGTCATAGCAATTTAACCTGAAATATGCGGCTGCTCTAAATATATCACAGATAATTAACATCCAAGCAAATACAACGCAATGAACTATCTATCGACCGTACGTATTGTCAAAACGGGCAGGATGCAATACAATTATTTGGAGATTACGGAGGGGTCGCATAGTGGCCTAGTGCGGGCGCCTGCTAAGCGCTTACCCTGGGTGACCGGGGTCGAGGGTTCGAATCCCTCCCCCTCCGCCAGCCCCCTGTTTACACGTAATCCAAGTTCCCTTTAATGCAGACCATCATCGGGGACACTTAACCTCCAAGACACCTGGAATGACCGTCATTCCCCTGAAGAGGGGAATCCATATTTACCCATGAACAGATATTATGTCTACATTATGGCAAGCAAGCAAAACGGCACTCTCTATATAGGAGTGACAAACAACCTGGCACGAAGAGTATTTGAACACAAGAACGACATTATCGAGGGATTCACAAAGAAGTACGGCGTTCATATGCTTGTCTATTGTGAGGAGTATAATGAGGTAGAGTCAGCAATACGAAGAGAGCGGCAGATGAAAAAGTGGAACCGCCAGTGGAAAATAACGAGAATTGAGCAACAAAACCCTGAGTGGAGAGATTTGTACGAGGAAGTAATCTAGATTATGGATTCCCGCCTGCGCGGGAATGACACTATGGTTAGTCAAATACTATTAACAATCAAGATAAAGGTCATAAACAAATGCCCCGATATCATATCTGGACAATCGGCTGCCAGATGAACAAGGCGGAGTCCGAGCGGCTGGGCAGCCTCTTCGAGCAGCAGGGCTACCGGGCAACGGCTGTTGCCGGGGAAGCCGATATTATCGTCCTCAATAGCTGCGTGGTACGCCAGAGCGCCGAAAACCGCGTCACCAACAAGCTCCACGCCATCAAGGCGCTGAAAAAGTCAAACCCCGACTTGGTTATCGCCCTGACTGGTTGTTATGTAAACTCCGACACCGCCGGGCTGAAAAAGAAATTCCCCCACGTCGACCACTTTTTCAAGCCCGGAGATTTTCCAGAGTGGCTGGAGGAGGCCGGACCGGGGCAGGCGCTACCCCTGAACCCTTCACCCGCCGTCTATGTCCCCATCACCCAGGGCTGCGATAACTTCTGTTCCTATTGCATCGTCCCCTACCGCCGCGGCAGGGAAAGGAGCCGTCCGGTAGCCGAGATAGTCCGTGAGGTCGCGGAGCTGGTGCGCCGCGGGGCGAAAGAAGTTACCCTGCTGGGACAGAACGTTGACTCTTACGGGCACGACCTGCCGGAAAGACCGGAGCTTGCCGACCTGCTCGGCGAACTGAATGAAATAGACGGACTTGCCCGCCTTCGCTTCCTGACCAATCACCCCAAGGACATGAGCTCCAGGCTCATCGAAGCGGTAGCCTCCCTGGACAAGGTCTGCGAGCAAATCAATCTGCCCGTCCAGGCAGGCGATAACGATATTCTGAGACTGATGAGGCGGGGCTACACCGTGGAGCATTACCGCCGCCTCATCACCGAAATACGCAGCAAAGTGCCGGATATAGCCCTCAGCACCGATGTAATCGTCGGTTTCCCCTCGGAGACCGAGGAGCAGTTCCGGCACACCTTCAGCCTGCTTTCCGAGCTCAGGTTCGATACCGTCCACATCGCCGCCTACTCGCCGAGACCGGGGACAATCGCCGCCAGGGAACTCGCCGATGACGTTCCCGCCGCCGAAAAAGCCCGGCGGCTGAGCGAAATCGAGCAGCTCCAGAAAAGCATCGCCACCGAAATCAACGCCCGGCTGCTGGGAGAGACGGTCGAAGTCCTTGTCGAAGGCAGGAAGAAAGGGAAGTGGCAGGGAAGGACGAGAAGTGATAAACTGGTATTCTTCAGTGACAACGCCGACCATCCGGGACAACTGGTGAATATCAGGATTGATAAGACAAGTCCCTGGTCGCTCCAGGGCAAAATCGAAGTAAATATGACAGACCTGAAGTAAGGAGATAAAATGACTGGCTATTTACCTTTAGTAATCATGCTGGTACTGGTGGTGGCAATGGTCTATTTCCTGATGATTCGGCCGCTGCGGCAGCGGGAGAAGCAGCACGACCGAATGGTACTGGAACTGGACAAGGGAGACATGGTAATCACCGCCGGTGGAATGTACGGCGAGGTTGACAGTATCGATGAGGAAAGCGCCGTCCTGATAATCGAATCTGGAGCCAAGGTACGGGTAACCAAGGGCGGCATACTGAAGAGAGAATGAAGAAAGAGGACTTTAATGCAATCGTAGACCTCGCTCTATCCGAGGACACCGGTCAAGGCGACGTTACCAGCGAGGCGCTGATACCCCCCAAACTCCAGGGTAAGGCATCTGTACTGGTAAAAGGAGAGGGGGTACTTGCCGGCGGTGAGGTAGCCGGAGCGGTATTCCTCAAAGTCGACTCCTCGCTGAAAGTCGAACGGCTAATCAAAGACGGGACACCAATAAAACCGGGAGATATAGTCGCCACCATCTCCGGCAACGTGCTCAGCATCCTCAAGGCCGAAAGGGTAGCCCTCAATTTCCTGCAGAGGTTGAGCGGTATCGCTTCAGAGACCGCCCGGTATGTAGCCGAAGCGCAGGGCTATAAGGGGAAGATTGTCGATACCCGCAAGACCACCCCCGGACTCAGGGCGCTGGAGAAGTACGCCGTGCGTATGGGCGGCGGCGAGAACCACCGCCTTCACCTTGGAGATGCCGTGCTGATTAAGGACAACCACCTGGCGGCAATGCGCTCTATGGGCCTTACCCTGGCTGACATTGTGACCAAAGCCAGGCAAAACGCTCCAAAAGGTATGGTTATCGAAGTCGAGGTTACCACCGCTCAGGAAGCCGCGGAAGCAGCCGGAGCCGGGGCCGACAAAATCCTGCTGGACAATATGAGCCCCGATGAAATGCGCTGCATTGTCAGTTCGCTTCCGGACGGGGTCCTGACCGAGGCTTCGGGAGGTATCACCCTGGAGAACGTCCGGGAAGTAGCCATGACCGGAGTCGATATTATCTCTACAGGCGCTCTCACCCACTCCCCGAAAGCCCTGGACATCAGCATCGAAATCGAGCCGCAGACTTTACAGTTGCTTTAGCCCGCTACTGCTACTGCTTCCTGCCGGCATAAATTCCATAGCCGAAGTATTCAAACAGACTGAAAATACTTCTCGGGAAAGCCAGCGCCTCTCTGGTAAACCTGCGGCAGGCAGGACTGGTGATAAACAGGGACCAGTATTTTCCCCACGCCTTCAGGAAGTCCAGAAACTCGAACTGCCTGACCTCGCTGGCCCACTGTCTCCAGGCACTTGTTTTATAGGCCCTGGCTTCAATCTCTTTCAGCCCGGCGCCTTTCAGTAATACCTCCCAGCCGTCAGCCATCAGAAACTCAGAGCCCATTATGCGGTATGTATAGGCAACCAGTTCAGGAGGCGGCGTTTCAAGCCAGGTCACCTCATTGAACCCGGCGTAGCCTCCCGGCCCGGTCACCCTGGCAAACTCGCTTACCGCCTTCTGTTTGTCCGGGACAAAAGCCAGTACCGACTCGCAAAATACCGCGTCGAAAGTCCCGTCTTCAAAAGGAAGGGCCTGTGCGTCCGCCACCCTGAATTCAACTTTATCCCCGACTCCCTCTTTCTCCGCCCTCTGGGCAGACCTCTCAACCATCTTTTCCGAAAGGTCCACGCCAGCCACCCGGCATCCGTATCTCTTTACAAGGTAGCAGGGAGTTATCCCGACACCGCAGCCGACAATCAGGATACGGCTGTCTTTGCCGATGTGACAGAGTCCGGCCAGCTCGTCCGTGGCTTCCAGTCCGCCGAGATGCTTGGTAATGCCCCAGGAAGCCTGCAGCTCGAAGTAAGTGCTTTCCATCTCTGAGGCATCTTGCGGTGAAGACCGGCCTTTATTTTCCATATCGGCTAATTACGGAGAATCTGAAAACTGTGAAAAGCTTACACCGGGGGCTGGTTTGTGGTCAAACTTCCTGTGGAAACCCGTTTCAGGGTCAAAATTTTACGGCGCTGGCAAGGTAACTGTCGCTACCGTCCTCTATCCTTATCTCGCCGAACCCGGCCGCCGACAGCATCGACCGCATCTCATCACCGGCGGGCAGCATATCATCCTTCACCACCGGAAGCTCGCGGTGCATTTCATTAATATAGGCACGGCTCGAGGTATGGCAAATCAGCAGCCTGCCGCCGCTTTTCATTACCCGGTAAATTTCGCCCAGGGCTTTTACTTTATCCTGAAAGTGAGGAAAGGTGGAGTAGCAGACAACGCTATCGAAAATTCCGCCGCCCAGGGGTATCTCCATAATATCAGCCTGAAGGTAATCGATATTGCCGTTCAAGCTCTTGGCCCGCGCTTTCTTCAACATCTCTTCAGCCAGGTCAAGGGCAACTACCCGTCCGTTCCCACCGATGCTGCTCATAATAAAGGGTAAAAAAACGCCGGTCCCCGTCCCGACATCGAGCACCTCCGAGCCGGGCTTGAGTTCCAGGCGTGCCGCCATCCGCTTCAGCTTGCCGGCGTCCTGCTCGGCTGTGCTTTCATCCCAGATGTCCGCCCTGTCGTTGAAATATGTCCTTAAAACCATCTTTAAAACCATCTTTTTATCCCTCCGGAGCACTTTCCCCCTCCGAGGGCTGTTTTATCTGCCAGCCCTTGACCTTCCTCTTCGGGGAGAAAATGGCGGCAATCATAAAAATCAGGGAAGAGGTAATAACTATGGTGGCACCGCTCGGAATATTGAAAAGGTAAGAGAAGAGCAGCCCCACCCAGCCGGAGAGAACGCCGAAACCCGCCGCCAGCAGGAACATCTTTTTCATACTGTAGGTAAGCTGGTAAGCAGCAGCCGCCGGGTTCAGAATCAGGCTGAAGATGAGCAGCCCGCCGATTGAACGCAGGCTCGCCGTTACCGTGGCCCCGGTAAGGAACAGTATGCCATACAAGACCACCGTGGCGGGCAAGCCGACGGAGAGGGCTATTCCCCGGTTAAAAACAGTGGCTTGAATCTCCTTGTAGAAGATAACGACCAGTCCGACAACGACGACAGCCACCACCGCCAGCAGGATAATATCGCCCCTGGTATTGGTGAGAATGCTGCCCCAGAGCAGTTCGAGGGCTCCCGACTTCGTGCCCGGCATCAGTCCCATAAAGAGGAAAGCGATGCCGAGCATAAGCGAAAAGATTACCCCCAGCGATGTCTCCGGGCTCAGCTCGCCGCGGTCGGCAAGGGGCCCGATAACCGCCGCCGCCGCCAGGCTGAGGACAAAGGCGCCTACCAGGGGGTCGAACCCCAACCACATACCGAGCAGCGCCCCGGCAAAAGCGGCGTGGGACATCGCCACCCCGATAAAGGGCATATGCATCAGCACCACGAAAACGCCGATGATAGCGCAGGCTATACCGCCCAGAAAGGCGGAGAGGATGGCGTTCTGCATAAACTGATAGCCGAATATTTCCAAACCTAAGACTCCCCGCCGTGCATCTGGCTGTTCCGGTGTATATGCGGCCGCCGTTCCTCGACTACCGACTCCGGCATATCATAGAGCAGGCTGAGCTTGTCGGTAGAAATCAGTTCGTCGGGAGTACCGTCAGCGAAAATAAGACCGTCCTTCATCAGCACCACCCGGTCGCAGGTGTGCGGCATAGCATCCAGGTCATGGGTTACAAACAGCGTGGTAAGGTTGCGGGAATCGTGAATCTGTTTCACCAGCTCGAGTATCTCCGTCTGCGCCTTCCAGTCGAGCGAGGCAGTCGGCTCATCGAGCAGGAACAGTTCCGGCTCCTGCGCCAGGCACCTGGCGATAGCCACCCGCTGCTGCTCGCCGCCGGAAAGGTGCCCGATGGGCCGCCGGGAGAGGTGCGTCATACCCACCAGCTCAAGCATCTCGTCAATGAGCTTCCAGTCACTCTTATCCGGCCTTTTAAACAGGCCCAGCACCCCGTAGCGTCCTATCATTGCCACATCACGGACACTCATCGGCATCCGGGGGTCGATATTCTCGACCTGTGCCACGTAGCCGACCCTTTTCCGCAGCGAATGACCGCTGCCCGGAGTGAGATAGTCGCCCAGCACCCACACTCTGCCGCTCAGTAGCTTGCCCAGCCCGTTAACCACGGTGAGGAGTGTCGTCTTCCCGGCGCCGTTTGGCCCGATAACGCCGACAAACTCCCCGGCCTCTATCTTAATCGATACCCCCCTCAGAGCCACGTCCTCCCGGTAGGAGACCACCGCATTCTCTATATCTATAACCGTGTTTGCCACTTTTACACCTTTAACCCGCTCGCTGAAAGCCGCTAATCGGATATCGTCTCCAGCAAAAGCTCGACGTCATAGTCGATTGCTTTCTCCCAGGTCTCGGTGCCGTCGAAGCCGCCGGGGAAGTTGGTAAGTGTTATTCTCTTACAGCCGAGTTCCTCAGCCATCTGAGCCGAGGCATCCGCCCCGCTCTGGAGGTTATCGATAAACAGGACTACGCCTTCCTCCCTGGCCTTGTCCACAAGCTCCTTAACCACCTGCGGAGTTAGCGAATCGGGTCTGCCGTAGGTGGACACGATATTAAGACCCATCCACTGGACAAGTCCGGCAATCTGCTCATTGCACATTACGTTGACTTCGCCAAGGTTTTCCCCGGCAAGCCTGGTCTCTATTTCAGCACCCTTAGCATCTATCGCATCCTTGTACTTCTCCGCCAGCTCCTCATAAGCGGCGCTGTTCCCGGCATCCGCCCGGGATAAGGATTCGGCAATCATATCTACCGCCTCCCGCTGCACCGGCGGCGTCATCCAGTTACCCTGAACATCAATCACCCCCACGATGAGGTCGGGATTGTTTGCCGAGGCAATCAGTTCCCCGGAAAACTTCTCTCCCTGCCAGCCGTGCACCAGAAAGATTGCGGCATCAGCTAGCTTCTGAATATCCCCGGGCTTGACATCGAAGTGACCCGGACACTGCGCCGGGGGAATGATATTGACAACGTCAACCATATCGCCGCCGACCCGCTCGACTATCTGGGCTATCAGAGCGGTGCTGGTAACCACCTTGAGACGGGAAGTTTCCTCCGCGGCACAGCCGCCAAAAATCAGCCCGGCAACAAGACTCAGGACAAGAACGATGGTAGCGAAAAAGCTCTTTTTTCCCAATGATATAATTCTCCCTTCCCCTTTAATTTTGATTTATTGCATTTGGTTATTACAACTGTCATTGTGAGGAGTCTCGATTTCATCGGGGCTCGCAATGACATTACCAACCAAAACCGAATAGTACCTTAATTTCGATTTATTGCAACTGCTACAATCTGGAGTAATGCCCTGAAATTTTCACTCTGGTTTGCCAGGTCCCTGCTCTTCTAAATTTCCCAGCAAGATGCTGTGGGTCATAAAATCAAGCCGCCTGATACGTGCCTTTACCGCCTTTTGTTCCCCGAAGAGTGTCTGGAATATGAGATTATCACCCTCGATATCAACCGAGGAAATTTCTTCCAATAGGAGTTCCTTATCGCCGTTCCCCTCGATATATGCCTTTGACAGACACATCTTAAGCCTCCTTTTCCTCCAATCTTCTCAAGGCTCGCTGTAAACACTCGCTTGCTTTGTCCATATCCCGGACTGCTTGCAGCATCTCTTCAGCAGCTTCAGCATCGCCGAATTCCTTTACCTTACCTGCCCATTCTTCGAATTCCTGACCGTGTTCTTTACTATGCTCTATCCAGTAATTCAGCAAAGTCCTGAGTTTGGCTCTTTCTTCGTTGACCATAGTACCTCCCGAAATCATTTGAAGTAATTTTTATTGCAACTATTTGCAATAAAAAATCCCAAAAAAATTATTTCCGGCAATTATTACAGAGACCGAAAATAGCCAGATGCCTTAAATCGGCGCTGAAGTTGAACGCCTGAAGCAAAACAGCCTGAAGAGGAAACAATACCGCTTCGTTAACGTCGATTATGGCACCGCACTTCCGGCAAATCAGGTGATGGTGATGCCCCCTGCCTTCAGGGTGATACCCGACACGGTCTCCCCCCAGGTCTATCTCATATATCAGGCCGAGTTGCTTGAGCAATTCCAGGGTGCGATAGACGGTCGAGATGTTAACCCCGGGATGTCTGGCTACCACATGAGCGTAGATTTCGTCAGCACTGATATGGTGGTCGCTATTCTCGATAGCCGCAAGTATCGTCATCCGCTGAGGTGTCAGCCGATACCCCTGCCTGCTTAATTTACCAGCCATATCCTCAGGCTGCTCCACTCGTTTCCCCCCGGTTCACAAGGCTGGCAGAACTATAGCATACTCCAATGGCCTTTGCAAGCCTTTGCATTTACCGCCGGATTTCAACAGCAGCCGGCTTCTAAAACTTCTCCCGGCTGTCCAGCATTATGGTCACCGGGCCGTCATTATGGATTTCAACCTGCATATACTGCTGGAAGCGTCCGGTCTCCACCTTTAGTCCGGTAGAGCGGGCCTGCCCGACAAACCGCTCGAACAGCGCCTCGGCCTGCTCCGGCGGTGCCGCCCCGGTAAAACTGGGACGCCGCCCTTTCTTCGTATCCGCCATAAGGGTGAACTGGCTCACCAGCAACAGCTCGCCCTCTACATCCAGGGCGGAAAGGTTAAACCTGCCTTCGTCATCGGCAAAAATGCGGAGCCCGGCTGTTTTCTGCACCAGGTACTGCACATCCTTCTCGGTATCCCCCTCAGCCACGCCGACGAAGACCACCAGCCCCTGCCCTATCCTGCCCACGACCTCGCCGTCAATGCTGACCGAAGCCCCGGTTACCCGCTGTAGCAAAGCCTTCAATGCTAATATTTCCTTTCATTCTTCCGTGACATTTTACCCTAATGACTGAACCTCTGTCATTTATACAACCTCACCCTTTTAATCTCTATTTCCTATAAGTATGTAAGTATGACGGGTGTGAAAAGATAAAAAGAGAGGATATGTCCTGATAAGGGAGATTGATAGGGATTTCAAATCCCCCTTAGTCCCCCTTTTCAAAGGGGGAAATCAGTAGATACCCACGGGCAAGCCCGTGGCACTTTAAAAATTCAAGCTCCAATGTCA
>CAZOUZ010000012.1:11375-18778 GCA_964583115.1 uncultured Dehalococcoidales bacterium | reverse complement strand
GGACTATGCCGGAAACCTTGATGGCAAGCTGGACATTAGTTTCTCAGCGATAAACAACGTTGGACTCGCCGATGGTGGTACCGATGAATACGGGGATGACAGTGGAGACCTCGGCGGAGCGTTGGAGATAGCACCTTATATCGACGTCGACCAGACAGGTGATTTCACCGCCTTAACCGATTGGGCTCTCAAATCCAACGGGGGCGTTGACCAGACTGCTCTGCAGTGGGATTCACTCGACAGCTTCGCCAGTAAAAGCTGGACCAGCGTATATGGCGGCGTAGTCACCCACAACGACTCGGATAACTTTACCATCGAGTGGCGCATCCCCACCACTGTGGGCAACAGCATTCAGGGAGACAGCGCCAATTTCACCGTAACATTCACGCTGCAACAGGCAGAAAAACCTTAACAAAGAAGTGTTAGTAAATGCTTTTGATTAGCTAAGGGGGCTGAGAGATGAAAAGGTCTCAGCCCCCGATAGACCCGAAAAAATCCTCCAGTAAACGAGGGTGCCGATGAAAAGAATACCGGGTAATTCAACTACAGTTCAGATTCTCTTAATCGGCAACTCCGGCATCGGCACCCTGAACTCAAAGACGGGCGAACGTCCTACCGGTAAGGAAAGATGATTGACTCCGGCACAGCAAGTAATTCACAGACGGTGAGGGATGAGAAAACACAGCAGCATCATAAAGGCTGTCAGATATGCGGGCGGGCTGTTCGTTGCCCTGGTAATAGGGCTGGCTCCGCTCGGCACTTCTCTGCCGCCTGCGGTTAAGGCGGACACCAACCCGGTTGACCTGGAGCTTGGCGGCGAAGGGGCAACATCCTGGAACATAACCAATATCAAGCCCACCGATTACGGCACCAAGACGGTCGAGCTGCGCAACGTCGGCAGCAAGGACGGATTCATCACCATCTGGGTAAGCGATATAGTCAGCAGCGAAGGCCTGAATCCGGAATCGGAGAACGGAGACACCTCGGAGCCCGGCGAGCTTGACGACCACCTGCTGCTTGACCTCAGCGCCGATAACCTGAGCACGAACCTGAACCTGCCGGCAACAATCAACACCCTCCCCCGGAGCGTCACCAGCTCAAGATATATTGAGGTAACGCCCCTCAAGGCCGGCGCCATCGCCAATCTACAGTGGCAGTGGGAGCTGCCGGCCCAGACAGGCAACGATGTCCAGGGAGACAGCATATCCTTTACCATAAACTACCTGCTCCGGGAGTGTAAGATTATCGACGTATCTTCCTTTGTTACTTCTACAGGGAACTTTACTCAAGATGTCACCGCCCAATCTGATAACAACAAAGGAAAGCTCACCATCATCGCCGGTACCACCGGCAAGACTGCGGCAAACCAGCCGCTCAGCGATATTTGGCTAATAGAGATGGACAAAGAGCCTCTGCCGCCGGTAACGGGTAAAATAAATGTCAGCCTTAACTATGAAGCCGGACCCGAAGGGACGACCTTTGACCAGCCGATAACCATCACCCTCACCTACAATCCAGACGATATACCGGAAGGAGTCAGAGAAGAACAGCTATGCGCCGCCGTATGGGATAAGAGTGCCGGGCAGTGGGTCCGCCTCGACAACTACACTGTCGATACGGCAAACAATACTATCTCAGCTTTAATTACCCACTTCAGCAGATATTCCGTACAGTCTCCCATACCGTTACCCCCGCAATTTGCTGGAGGCGGTGATGAAACTACTGGAACTAAAGTAAAGCCCGGAGCAAAGACAGAAGTCCCTCCCACAACCGGTGCCCTGCTTGAAGTCAGCATACTGGACAGCGAGTCCACCGTGGAAATCGGAGAAGACGGCACCCTCAGTGAAGCGCTGACCTTAACCGACCCCGACGGTGACTTCATCATTGATATCGATAGCGGCACCAGAGTAACCGGTCCCGGGGGCGTCATGTTGAGCCGCATCGTGCTGAGGACAACCGATAAGCGGATTGCCGCTCCGGACAACATCGTCCTCCTCAGCCCGACCTACGAACTGGTCGGCTACACTGCCGATATGGAAGCTGTCCCTGTTGTCTTCGAGCCACCGGCGAGCCTCACCATCAGGTACGACCCGTGGAATCTGCCGGAGAACTCTTTCCTGCCGTTCGTGGCGACCTACACCGATGAACAGGGCTTTGCGCGCCTGGATTTGCCTCCCGATTCGCTGGTCGAGACCGGCCGGGCAAAGGCGCTTGTCAGCGACGAAACGTTATTCGTCGTGGCAGCCGAGCTGGCGCCGCCTCCGCCTCCGTTACCGGCAAGGTTCGAGGCGACAAGCCTTATCATCGACCCTCTGGAATCTTTTGTGGGAGAAACAGTCACCATCAGCATCACAATAGCTAACGAGGGTGCTACCGGGGGCAGCCTTGAGCTGCACCTGATTATTGACGGAATCGTCCGGGCAATTGAAGAAGTAACCCTCTCCGCGCAGAGCAGCGAAACTTTAACCTTCGAAGTCTCCAACCTCGCCACCGGAAGCCATCAGGTGAAGATAGCCGGCCTGACCGGCGAGTTCAAGATAGCCAGGATGGCGGTGTCAGTGGAGGAAACGAAGTTCAACTGGCTACTGCTGGACATAATCGTCGGCGCAGCCCTGGCAATTGGGGCAATCGTGCTTTACTTTCTCATCCGAAGGGCGCACCGGACCCGGCTGGCAATGGCGGAAAAGGAAGAAATAACTTTCAGGGACGAATAAAACGCTTTCCCCATCCGGGGAAGTCCCCCACTCCCTCGAATATATTATGCCCGCAAGATTACGCTCTCAGCCGGTTTGTGCCCTGAATTCCAATTTGATACAATTTAATCAGACACACCGGAAAGTTCCCACGGCTATAAAGGGAGGTTGGGTATTATGAAAGAGCGGAACAGTCCAATCCAGAAAGGCGAAACTGCGCCGGACTTCACCCTGCGAGACCACAACGGAGAGGAATTCAAGCTGTCGGATTTAAGAGGCAACAAGGTGCTGCTTTCCTTCCACCCGCTTGCCTGGACGGATATCTGCGCCAGGCAGATGCAATCGCTGGAGGCAAACGCCGACACATTCGCTTCCCTGAACACCGTTGCCGTCGGCGTCAGCGTCGACTCGATACCGAGCAAGAAAGCCTGGGCGGAAAGTCTCGAAATCAAGAAAACCCGCCTGCTATCGGACTTCTGGCCCCACGGTGAGGTTATCGGACTCTACGGGTTATTCAGAGAAAAAGATGGCTTCTCGGAGCGAGCCAATATCATCCTGGACGAGAACGGCAAGGTCATCTTTTCAAAGGTGTACCCGGTGAGCGAGCTGCCGGACATCCGGGAAGTAATCGAGGCGCTCAAATAGACCGGCTCGGGGTGTTAATCCGCGGAGAGCCGGACTTCCACAAGGACTTTGTCACCTTCAATCCCCACCTTGTAGGTTTTCAGGGATTTGGATACTTTGAGCAGTCCGGTGGCTTTTAAGACAATTCCGGTCATACCCAGCCAGCGGACCACCCGTCCGTCTCGCAGGTCGAAGCGCGAGCCGTGCAACGGGCAGGTGACGACGGTGCCTTCGAGGGTGCCCTGCGACAGTCTGCCTTTCCGGTGAGGACAGCGGGCATCGGCGGCATAATAGACATCACCGAGCCTGAGCACGATAATTTCATGCCCTTGAGCCAGGACTTCTCTCATCACGCCATCTTCAAATTCAGATGTCTCACCCGCTTCTATCTTCTCACTCATTTCCACATCGCTACTTTTTCAGTCGAGCTTCCACCGCACCCCAGTCTATGTTATTAAAGAAAGCCGCGATGTAATCCGCCCGTTTCAAGCCGTAGTCGGTCATAAAGGCGTGCTCGAAGACATCCATCACCAGGATAGGTTTACAGCCGGCAAGGTGACCGACCTCGTGCTCGTTTATCCACTGATTGAAAAGCCCGCCGGTCACGTCATCCTGGTATAGCACCACCCAGCCGATACCGCGCATAGCGCCCGTCGCCCTGAAGTCCTTCTCCCAGTCCTCATAGCTGCCGAATTCATCGGCAAGCTTTTTAGCCAGGGCGCCCGATTTATCCAGAGGCGCTTTACCTCCCAGGTTCCCGAAATAGTACTCGTGGAGTCGCATACCGTTAAACTCAAAGCCAAAGCGGCGCTTGATTTCCGCATACTCCGGATTAGCGGCATCTTTAGCCTTGCCGGCAAGCAGCTCCTGGAGCTTGTTGGTATTGGTCACATAGCCCTGGTAGAGAGTGAAGTGGTTTCCGAGGAGAGTTTCACTGAAGCCCTCCATCCCGATAAGCTTACTGAAGTCTTTCGCCGTATAACTCGCCATTTTTGCCCCTCCCTTCTTTAAGAATTACTTATATTATACCTTTTATGAAATCTGTCAACCAGAAAACCCGAGGTTCTGTTCGGTTTTAGTTGGTAATGTCCCCGATTATGTCGTCCCGATTTCATCGGGACTCGCAATGACAGATGAATCAACCAGATACAAACAGGACCAAACTCAATTAAGGTTAATTATAGACAGGTAAAATACTGACGCAATATGACTTTAGTCATATACACCCCTTCACCGTATGAAGTAAAATGACAAACAATCTAAAAAGTATTAATATATTATTCCCTGAATTTTGGGGACAGAAAATTACCAGGCCTCAAGGAGGTAAAAATGCCTGAAATAAAGGTGGACTGCAGCGGCGAGACCTGCCCGGTCCCTCTGGTCGAGACCCGCAAGGCTTTGAGGAAAGCCAGAGAGGGGGATATAGTCGAGGTTACCGGGACCCATCCTTCTTCAAAGAAAGAGATTCCGATGGCGGTAAAGGCGCTGGGCCTGAAACTCCTTGACGTTGAAGAAACCGGCGGAGTCTGGAAGATAAGGATACAGCGGTAGAAAGGGGGATATAATTATGGCTGATAAAGCTACGTTAATAGTTCACAGCGGTGATATGGATAAGGTCTACAGTGCTCTAATCATTGGTAACGGGGCGCTGGCAATGGGGATGGAGGTATCGCTTTTCTTCACCTTCTGGGGGCTCCAGCGCCTGAAGAAAGGCGGCCTTGAAAAAGGACCGCTCTCCAAGATGAACATGCTCGGCCTGGGTAAGTGGATGATAAAACGGAAAATGAAGCAGGCGAAGGTCGCTTCGCTGGAGAGAATGATGCAGGACTTCAAGGAGCTGGGGGGTAAAATCCTTGCCTGCGATATGACAATGGATATAATGGGAATCAAGCCGGAAGACCTGCGCCAGGACCTGATAGAGGACTACTGCGGGGTCGGCACCTACCTCGATGAAGCAAGGGACTCGAAAATAACCCTCTTCATCTCATAGGAGGGAGATATGTTAGACAGAAAACAGGTATATCTTGACAACTCGTCAGCCACGCGGCTGGACGAACGGGTGCTCGAAGCAATGAAGCCGTATCTCTTCGACCAGTACGCCGTGGCTACCTCGGAGTTCGCCTATTCCCAGGGAATAGAAGCCAGCGAGACGCTGAACGGCGCCAGGGAGTCTCTGGCTAAGGCCCTGGGAGCCGCTCCGGAAGAGTTTATTTTCACCTCGGGAAGCACCGAGTCATCGAACATCGCTATAAAAGGCGTCGCCCTGGCTCCCGGCGATAAGAAAGGGAAACATATCATTGTTTCAAAAATCGAGGACTTCCCGGTGCTTAACAGCGCCAAAGCCCTTGAGAAGCAGGGCTTTAAGGTGACCTATCTGGAGGTGGACGGCGACGGCTTCGTTGACCTCGACAAGCTCAAGGAAGCCATTACGAAAGATACGGTTCTCGTCTCCATCCAGCACGCCAACCAGGAAATCGGCACCATTCAGGACATCGCCAGCATCGGCGGCATCTGCCGGGAAAAAGGGGTACTCTTTCATACCGACGCCACACATACTTTCCCCAGAGTACCGATTGACGTAAAGAAGATACCCGTTGATTTAATCACCGTTGCCGCCCATACCATCCACGGGCCGAAAGGCATCGGCGGACTGTATGTCCGCAAAGGGACGAGGCTCGCCAAGTGGATGGACGGGGGATTTCAGGAGTTCGACCTCCGGGCGGGACTTGAAAACATCCCCGGCGCCGTTGGGTTCGCCAGAGCGGTAGAACTGGTTACCGCCAGGGAAACAAAGCAGATACAGGCGATGCGCGACCGTATTATCGACCGGATACTTGCCGAAATACCGGACACAACCCTCAACGGCCACCGCCGGAAGAGACTGCCGCAGAACGCAAACATCTCGTTCCACTTCATCGAGGGCGAGTCGATTACCCTGCACCTCGATATGCACGGTATCGCCGTCAGCACCGGCTCCGCCTGTTTCAGCCGGTCACTGGAGGGAAGTCACGTTATCTTCGGCATCGGCGGCGACCACGAGAGGGCGCACGGGTCAATCCGCTTCACCTTCGGCCGGTACAATACGGCTGAAGACGTGGATACCATTGTCGAGACGCTTACCGATATCGTCAAGGAGCTGAGAAGTATCAGCCCGCTGGCAAGAGAAAACAGAAAATAAGGAGGATTAAAGATGAAATCTCCATATAGTGAAACAGTACTTGAACACTTCCGCCACCCGCATAACGTGGGCGCCATTGAGGACGCCGACGGAAAGGCGCAGGAAGGCAGTCCCGCCTGCGGCGATATGGTTTCCGTATACATAAAAGTCGACGAGAAGACGAAGGTAATCTCGGATATCAGTTTCGAGTCTTACGGCTGCGCCTCGAACATCGCCACCGGCTCAATAATTACCGAGCTGGCAAAGGGGAAAACCCTTGAGGAAGCCAGAAAAATTACCTGGAAAGAAGCCGCCGACGCTCTGGGAGGACTGCCGAAGATAAAAGCCCACTGCTCGGTACTGGCTATTGAGGGCTTACGCTCGGCGATTGAAAACTATGAAGAAAAGCACGGCCTGGTTAAAGAAAGAAAGCCTACCACGATGGAGGTAGTGCGCAACCGCCTCAAGAAGGTAATGAACCCGATGGTCGGACTCGACCTGGTGCGCACCAACCTTGTGCAGACTATCGAGGTAAAGAAAGGGACTGTCAGGGTAGTGATAGACCTGCCGGCGGACCACCAGTTTGCCCCGGCAATACAGGAAGAGATTAGGGAGAAGATAGAGCCGCTCTGGGACGTGAATGAAGTAGCGATTGAGTTTACCGAATAAAGACCGAAGAACTTTAGACCGTGTAAATTTTCGAGAGAAACCAATGGCTGAAAAAGTCATTATTAATAGCAAGAAGCCGGAAAAGGCTCAAATCCACATAACCGGGATGACCTGCGCCGCCTGCGTCGCCCGGGTAGAGGAGGCATTATCGAGTGTGCCCGGCGTGGTCTCGGCAAATGTTAACCTTGCCTCGGAGAAGGCGACAGTCGAGTACGTGGAGGGCACCGGCTATAACGACCTCAGGGAAGCGGTCGAAGACG
>CAZOUZ010000012.1:0-11275 GCA_964583115.1 uncultured Dehalococcoidales bacterium | reverse complement strand
GTCGAGTACGTGGAGGGCACCGGCTATAACGACCTCAGGGAAGCGGTCGAAGACGCCGGTTATGAGCTCGGCGCCGAAGCCGAGACACTTGAGGATGTAACCGCCGCTTCCCGGCGGGAGCTGCGGAGCGTCAGGAACAGGTTTATCTTCTCCGCCGTCCTGGCGGCGCTGATTATGGTCCTGATGTGGCTTCCCGCATTCACAGGGAAAGCCTATGTGCTCTGGGCACTGGCAACTCCGGTGCAGTTCTGGGCGGGCTGGCGGTTCTATAAAGGAGCCTGGGGCGCCTTAAAACACCGCACCGCCGATATGAATACACTGGTGGCGGTGGGTACCTCGGCCGCCTACTTTTACAGCCTGACAGCCGTTCTATTCCCCGGACTTCTCACCGCCGCCGGGGTAGAGCCCGGTCTTTACTTCGATACCTCGGCAATGATTATCGCCCTGATACTGCTGGGGCGCTTTCTCGAATCGCGGGCAAGGGGACAGACTTCTGAAGCGATAAAGAAGCTAATCGGACTGAACCCGGACACCGCTACCGTCGTCCGTGACGGCAGGGAAGAGGAAATTTCCGTTGATGACGTTCAGGTCGGCGACCTCATCCTGGTGAGACCGGGAGAGCGGGTGCCGGTGGACGGGATTATCCGCCAGGGCTATTCAAGCCTGGACGAGTCTATGATTACCGGCGAGAGCATCCCGGTGGAGAAGAAGGAAGGGGACGAGATTATCGGCGCCTCCATAAATAAGACGGGCAGCTTCAGGTTCGAGGCGACAAGAGTGGGTAAGGATACCACCCTCGCCCAGATTGTCCGTCTTGTCGAGGAAGCCCAGGGGAGCAAAGCGCCGATACAGCGCCTTGCCGATATCATCGCCAGCTATTTCGTCCCGATAGTAATCGGCATCGCCACCGTCACCTTTATCGTCTGGTACTTCATCGGGCCTTCGCCGGCGCTTACCTACGCCATTCTCAACTTCGTGGCGGTGCTTATCATCGCCTGCCCCTGCGCTATGGGACTGGCGACGCCGACAGCTATAATCGTCGGCACCGGAAAAGGCGCCGAGCACGGCATTCTAATCAGAAGCGCCGAGACACTGGAGAGAAGCCACAAGATAAATACCGTGCTGCTCGATAAAACGGGTACCCTGACCCGCGGCGAACCGAGAGTAACCGACATTATTGCCGCTGATTCCTCCGGGGACGAAGTGCTGCGGCTTGCCGCCTCAGCCGAAGGCGGCTCGGAGCACCCCCTTGGCGAGGCTATCGTCAGGGCAGCTTCGGAGAAAGGGCTGGAAGTCCCGCCAGCCTCCGGTTTTGAAGCCGTACCGGGACACGGAGTTGAGGCCTCGGTGGAGGGCAAAAAGCTCTTCCTCGGCAATCTCAGGCTGATGAATGAAAAGAAACTCGCCCTGAACGGGCTGGAGAAAGAAGCCGAGCGGCTCTGGGCGGAGGGTAAGACGGTAATGTTCCTGGGCACGGAAAGCAGGGTAACCGGTCTGATTGCCCTTGCCGATACCCTCAAGCCGAACGCCGAAGCGGCAGTCAGGGCGCTGCAAAGTATGGGCATCGAGGTGATAATGATTACCGGAGACAACCGGCGCACCGCCGAGGCTATCTCCCGCCAGGCAAATATCGACCTCGTCCTTTCCGAGGTGCTCCCCGAGCACAAGGCTGAGGAGGTAAAGAAGCTGCAAGCCGGGGGTAAAGTGGTCGCTATGGTCGGAGACGGCATTAACGATGCCCCGGCATTAGCCCGGGCGGATGTCGGCATCGCCATCGGCACCGGCACCGACGTGGCTATGGAGACCGGGGACATTACCCTGATTAGCGGCGATTTGAACGGAATCGTGACCGCTATTGCCCTGAGCAAGCGCACGGTAAGGACAATAAAGCAGAACCTCTTCTGGGCTTTTGCTTATAATACCGCCCTTATCCCGGTGGCGGCGGGGGTGCTTTACCTCGCCTTCGGGAACACCGGCGTCCCCTCCGGACTTCACTTTATTTTAGGCGACTACGGTTTCCTGAACCCGATTCTGGCGGCAGCCGCTATGGCAGCAAGCTCGATAACCGTAGTCTCGAATTCGCTTCGTCTGAAAAGGTTCAGGCCGGCCAGCTTTGAAACGACTGAAGGAGGTGGGCAAATGGCAACAGCAATCGACCCGGTTTGCAAGATGAAAGTAGAAGAAAGCACGGCGGCAGCTACCTCGGAATACAAAGGAAAGAAATACTACTTCTGCGCCGCCGGCTGTAAAAAAGCCTTCGACAGCGACCCGGAGAAATATCTGGTCGAGTAGAAGCAGTTTCTCATCTGAAGATTAAATTGTCATTCCCGACCTGAGCGGGAATCCAGATTCTCTAAACCAGCTTAAATTTGTGGATTCCCGCCTTCGCGGGAATGACGGGTGAATTTAGGGGTGTTTAAGAGGGGCTTCGCCCCTCTTAAACTTCATTAAGGGCGGCGGGCGGGAATAGATAAATATAAGGGGGATGGGGTTCTATAAATACCCATAAAACGCAAAAAGTACCGGGACTTTATGTTATTGCTTTACAAAATTTTATGTGCTATTCTTAGGTTGAGACGAATATGACCACAGAGAAAGGAAAAGCACTAGAACTAGCCATAGGCCAGATTGAAAAGAAATTTGGCAAAGGCTCAATCATGAAGCTAGGTGAGTCCACCGCCATGATACAGGTGGAGGCTATCCCCAGTGGTTCACTATCGCTAGACCTGGCCTTAGGAGTAGGGGGTATTCCCAGAGGACGAATCGCGGAAATATTCGGTCCGGAGTCCTCGGGAAAAACCACCCTGGGTCAGCATGTAATTGCTGAAACGCAAAAGCGAGGAGGTATAGCTGCCTATATCGACGTCGAGCATGCCCTCGACCCTACCTATGCTAACCGTTGCGGAGTCAACGTTGACGAAATGCTCATCTCCCAACCGGATACAGGAGAGCAAGCCCTTGAAATCACCGAGGCACTGGTCAGAAGCGGGGCTGTCGATATAATAGTGGTTGACAGCGTAGCCGCTCTGGTAACCCAGGCCGAAATCGAAGGGGAGATGGGAGATTCCCACGTCGCCTTGCAGGCCCGCCTGATGTCACAGGCACTGAGAAAGCTTGCCGCCGCCATTGGCAAAACGGGAACGGCGGTGGTATTCATTAACCAGCTCAGAGAAAAGGTCGGGATTGTCTTCGGCAACCCCGAAGTGACACCGGGTGGCAGAGCCCTAAAATTCTACAGTTCTGTAAGGATTGACTTGAGGCGCACCGATACCATAAAGCAGGGAAACGAGATAATAGGCAGTCATGTCAGGGCCAGAGTAGTGAAGAACAAGGTTGCCCCTCCATTCAGAACCGCTGAGTTCGACATCATGTTCGACCGCGGAATAAGCCGTGAGGGTGACCTTCTAGACCTAGGTGTAGAGCTGGGGCTGGTAAATAAAGCCGGCGCCTTTTTCTCCTATGGGGACATTCGTCTGGGGCAAGGCAGGGAAAACGCCAAGCAATACCTGTACCAAAATCCCGAGCTTGCCCGGGAGATTGAGCAACAGATTAGAGCCTCAGCTAGCACCGACCATCATCAGTCTGATAATTAAAAGACTTTATACCTGACAACTTAATATAGACACCGGGACAGAAGGTCTTTGTGAAGCTGAGGCATATAAGCCTTGGCTTTGTTTGTTTAAGGCGAGAAAGAGAAGGAAAATGAGCAAGATTACCGCCCTCCGTGCCGGAAGAGGCAGGGGAAAGCGGGTAAACATATTTTTAGACGGCAAGTTTGCTTTCAGCCTGGAGGCTGAGGTGGCGGCAAAAGAAGGTCTGCAGGTCGAGCAGGAGATATCCGCCGACCGGATTAAAACGCTGTCCAGGTCCGATGACATTCAGCGCTGTTTCAACGCCGCCACGCTCTACCTCAGCTACCGCCCCAGGAGCGAGCCTGAGCTCAGAGAGCGCCTGCGCCGGCGCAAATTCGGTAATGACAGCATAGAAAAAGCATTAGCCAGGCTCCGGGAGCAGGGGCTGGTAGACGACACCGCCTTTGCTCAGTTCTGGAAAGAAAACCGGGACTATTTCAGCCCCCGCAGCCAGCGGCTGACCAAGCTGGAACTGAAGAGGAAGGGAGTGGCTGAGGAGATAATAGACCGCGTGGTAAACACGATTGATGATGAAGATAGCGCCTACCGGGCAGGCTCGAAAAAAGTCCGCAGCATAACCGGCTCCGACTATGAGAAATTCCGCCGCCGCCTGGGTGACCACCTGAAAAGGCGCGGATTCAGCTACGGGGTGATAAATCACACCGTGGCCCGGTTATGGCAGGACCGGGAAAACAGCCCGGCATAGAAAATATTAACTTTTTAACCCGGCGTAAGCCGGAAAGTGAGGTAAAAGAGGAAAAAATGGATACAGCATTAGTAACTTATCTAGCAATTATCTCTATGTTTGTTATCGGACTTATATGTGGAGGAGTGATTGTCTTCTTCTTCCGGCGGATGGTTATAAACCGCCAGCTTCGAAATGCCCAGAGAAGAGCCGCCAGAATGGTGGCTGAAGCCAGGGAAGAAGCGAAAGGGATGCTGCTGGAAAACAGGGAAGAGGCCGATAAAATCAAGTCATCAGCGGAAAAAGAGCTCCGCGAGCGGCGCTCTGAATTGCAGCGTCAGGAAAACCGGCTTTCCTCCAAGACGGAGAACGTGGAGCGCAGGCTGGAAGGGGTGGACCAGCGTGAACGCAGCCTGACCAACAAGGAAAAGCAGATAGAGACCACCCGCACCGAGATTACCGGCATCAGGGACAAGCAATTGAAGCAACTGGAGCAGGTCTCGACTATGTCAAGCGCCGAGGCAAAGCAGGAACTGCTGGACAGGATGGAAGTCGAGATAAACGAGGAGACCACCAGGCGCCTCCGGGAGTGGGAAGAGAAGTTGAAGGAAGAATCGGACATCAGGGCCCAGGGTATTTTATCCCAGGCTATTCAGCGCTGTGCCTCTGAGGTCGTATCGGAGACATCGGTAGTCAGCGTCCCCCTCCCCAGCGACGAGATGAAGGGACGCCTTATCGGGCGGGAGGGCCGCAACATCAGAGCCCTGGAACAGGCTACCGGAGTCGACCTGATAATCGACGATACTCCCGAGGCGGTGACCCTTTCAAGCTTCGACCCGGTACGCCGCGAGGTAGCCCGCCTGGCTCTTACCAAGCTGATTACCGACGGTCGTATCCACCCGGCACGTATCGAAGAGGTCGTCGCCAAGACAAAAGAGGAAGTGGATGCCACTATCATCCAGACGGGTGAGCAGGCGGCATATCAGGTAGACGTGCACGGACTTCGCCCTGAGCTAATCAAATTACTCGGGCGGCTCAAGTACCGCACCAGCTACGGACAGAATGTCCTGGCCCACAGCATCGAGGTTGCTCACCTGGCAGGAATGATTGCCTCGGAGTTGGGAGCCAATGTTGCCATAGCCAAGAAGGCAGGACTGCTTCACGATATCGGCAAGGCGGTTGACCGCGAGATAGAGGGCACTCACACCACCATCGGGGCAGACCTTGTAAAGCAGTGGGATAAATCGCCCGAAGTCGTCCAGGGTGTCGCCGAGCACCATCTTGAAACTCACAACATCAGTATCTGGGGCTACATAATCTCCGCGGCCGACGCTATCAGCAGCGCCAGACCGGGAGCAAGGCGCGAGTCCATAGAGAACTACCTGAAACGGCTGAACGCACTCGAGACTATAGCCAACGACTTCAAGGGAGTGGAGAAGTCCTTCGCCATCCAGGCAGGCCGTGAAATCCGCATCCTGGTCAAGCCGGAAGAAATCGATGACCTGGGAGCAATGAGGCTCGCCCGGGACATCGTCAAGAAGATTGAGGAAGGACTGGAGTATCCGGGACAGATAAAAGTCACCGTGCTCAGGGAAACAAGAGCCATAGATTACGCCAAGTAGGAAGGAAGCATAGCCAAGTGTTTGTACTAGCGATTGGAGATATAATCGGCAGACCGGGAAGACAGGCGGTACATAAACTCCTGCCCGACCTGCGCCTGCAATACGGGATAGACCTGGTGGTGGCTAACGCCGAGAACGTTGCCGGCGGACTGGGGGTAACCCCGACCACCGCCACCGAATTGCTCGAAGCCGGAGTCGACGTAATGACTTCGGGCAACCACATCTGGGCGCAGAAAGAGATTATCCCCTACCTCGATAACGGGGAGATGCCCATTCTGCGTCCCCTGAATTACCCGCCGGGCGTGGCCGGAAGGGGATACCTGGTAAAAGATAAAGTGGTAGTGGTCAACCTGATAGGACGCACCTTTATGAGTGATTACGACTGTCCCTTCAGGGCTATGGATAAGCTGCTCGAAGAAATCGGGCGAAAGCCGCCGCTTATTATCGTTGATTTTCACGCCGAGGCGACCTCGGAGAAAGTGGCAATGGGCAGGTACCTGGACGGCCGGGTAAGCGCCGTGCTCGGCACGCATACCCACGTCGGCACCATTGACGCCCGGCTGCTGCCCCAGGGTACCGCCTATGTTACCGATATCGGCATGACCGGCCCTATGGAATCAATCATCGGCGATGACATCGGGGCGGTACTTCAGCGTTTTCTTACCATGATACCGAACCGCCTGCCGGTAGGGCAGGGCAAAGTTATGTTCACCGCCATGCTCGTCGGAATAGATAACAAGAGCGGCAAGGCGACAAGCATCGAACGCATCTATAAGGAGGTCGAAGAATAGTGTCGGAGGTTGACCTCCATATTCATTCCTACATTTCCGACGGCAGGTTCAGTCCGGCTGACATCGTCCGGAAAGCGGCCGGAGCAGGGCTCAAAGTCATTGCCCTGACCGACCACGACAGCGTGGGCGGTGTCGCTTCCGCCATTGAAGCAGCCGGGGACTTTCCCCAACTAAGAGTCATTCCCGGCGTCGAAATCAGCACCGATGTCCCCCAGGGAGAAGTCCACATGCTGGGCTACTTCATAGATTACACTGATAAAGAACTGCTGCTGGAACTGGACAATATGCGCAACTCCCGGGAAAAGCGGGCACAGGATATGATTGCCAAACTGGCAGACCTCGGCATGGCTATCGAGTGGCAGCGGGTCCAGGAGATTGCCGGTAGCGGCACGGTGGGCCGCCCTCACATTGCTCAGGCTATGCTGGAAAAAGGCTACATAGCTTCATTCAAAGAAGCGTTCAACAAATATATCGGCTTTGGCAAGCCAGCCTACGCCAGGCGGGTAAAGATGACCCCCCTGGAGGCGGTGAAGCTTATACTACGGACAAACGGACTGCCGGTGCTGGCGCACCCGCTGACCGTTAACGACCATGAAGCCCTGGTTGCCGAGCTGACGCCGGGCGGCCTGACAGGCATCGAGGCTTACTACGGCGAATATTCCACCGAAGAGATTAAGAAGCTGGTAAGCCTGGCCGATAAACACGGGCTGATAGCTACCGGCGGCAGCGACTATCACGGTCTGGATGATAACACCGAGACTCCGCTCGGCGGCGCCGACGTGCCGATGGAATCGGCGGAGAAGCTTATTTCTCTGGTTGAGCAGCGAACGTTGAAAACAGCCGGCTAATAGTGTAACATCGGAGGACGCGTGCTTATTAAGTTTATACCACTGATAATAGGTGCTTATCTTCTGGGTTCGATACCGACCGCTTATCTGGTGGCAAGGTGGCGGCGGGGAATAGATATCCGGCAGTACGGCAGCGGTAACGTCGGCGCGGCGAACACTCTGACAACCGTTTCCAGGCGCTGGTCTATCGCGGTAACCCTTTTCGATATCGCTAAAGGTGCCCTGGCGGTATGGGCAGCCCAGTTGCTGGGACTGGGCGCCGCCCAGCAGGCAGTCGTAGGCGCCGCCGCCATCATCGGGCACGACTGGCCGGTGTTTCTCCGCTTTCAGGGCGGACGCGGCATCTTTACCAGCCTCGGCGTTATCGTCATGCTGTCACCCTGGATAGGACTGATAGCCCTGGTCTTCCCCTACCTCTTCTTCGCTCCCTTCAAACAGCTATCGCTGGGAGTAACTCTGGCGCTTATAATCCTGCCGATAATAGGCTGGTTCGCCGGCAAACCGTTGAATATCGCCGAGCCGCTGCCGACTTCCCTGGGACTCCTTGCCATATTTCTGATAGCCATGCTAAGAAGACTGACGGCACCGAGAAGCCCCATCAGCGCTTCGGTACCCACCCTGGAATTACTCACTAACCGTCTCCTTTTTGACCGTGATATCAGGGACAGAAAGACCTGGATAAGCCAGAAACGCTCTCAGGAAGGCACGGCGGAACGACCATCCGCAAGAGAGGAAAACCGGGAGAAAGCTTAACCCCTCCATACAACCCGACCGATTATCATTTACCGGACAGGCCAATTAGCCTCATTTTTTAATCTTCATAAGGCGAAATTGAAAGCCACAGCGGGCAAAGAGTATGCAATAGTTTTTTAAATTGCTACCGGAAGCAGGGGATAAATATATTGGAACAATCAACTTACGGTTTTATCAAAAAACTGGTTGACATAAATGATGCGGAGGTCCGGGAATACACCTCCGAAATTAAATCCAACCGGGAATTCCACCGGCAACTGGAGGAGAACCGCGGCGCTGCCGGAGGACGGCGGTTTTACTCCTGGAACCCGGGAATAAGCGCACCGCTGGGCACGGCGCTGTACGTTATCTGCAGAAAGCTGAGACCTGATAACGTGGTGGAAACGGGAGTCGCCGGCGGCGTATCGTCATCGTATATCCTCTGCGCCCTGGAGACAAACAACAATGGAAAGCTTTACTCCATTGACCTGCCCTGGGCAGGAACAGGCGAGAGCGGCTGGCTGATTCCCGATTATCTCAGGCACCGGTGGCAATTGCTGACGGGAAGAAGCTCCGAGAAACTTACTCCGCTCCTCCGGAAGCTGGGCGAAATAGACGTTTTCCTGCACGACAGCGAGCATACCTACAGAAATATGCTCTGGGAATACGAGACCGTCTGGACGTACCTGAAAAGCGGCGGGATATTATTATCCCATAATGTCGATTACAGTGACGCTTTTCCCGATTTCTGTGACAGCGCTGGAGTAAAAGGCGTATTGCACGCCGATACGGGAGGCACCGTAAAACCCTGATACCAGAATATATGTCCCTGAAAACAGGACAGCGGTCACCGGATTATGAACTGATAAAACGCAACATGTTATAATATTGCTTTATTGAGATATCAATCAAAGAAACCGGAGGTAACATTCAGATGGGGAAGAATCCAGACCAGGGTAAAACAGCCTCTCAACTGGTCTATGAAAAAGAGAAACGGGTTACTGACGCTATCAGACTGAAAATTCCGGACAGGGTGCCAATAATCTGCAGTATGGCCTACTTTCCGGGTAACAACGCCGGGGTACCTTTCTCTGCCGCCTACTACGACTATGATGCCTGGTTTGCAGCATACAAGAATACCCTGAAGGATTTCCCTGCGGACTTCATTTTTTCACAAAATTTTATGCCTGGAAAAGCCCTGGAATACCTGGACCCCAAACAGATGAGATGGCCCGGCTATGGCGTCGACCCCTATCACGGACATCAGTCAATCGAAGTGGATTTTATGAAGGAAGATGAATACGAAGCATACCTGGATGACCCGTCCGACTATATGTTCCGGATTCACCTGTCACGGTCGAGCGATAATCTGGCAGGTCTGGCAACTCTGCCGAAGCTGTCCAGGCTTTCCGGGATGTTTGGCGCGCAGATGCTGGCGTTAGTGCTGACCTCACCGGAAGGCGACCTCGCCATCAAGACCCTTCAAAAAACAGGGCGGGAGATTAGAAAATGGCAGCCGAAGATACGGAAATTCAACAAGATGCTGCTCGATATGGGCTTTCCCCAGTATTTCCAGGGTGCGGCAATGCCGCCGTATGATGTCATTTCCCATTCGATGCGGGGGATGACCGGCACGATGCTGGATATGTTCCGCCAGCCTGACAAGCTGATAAAGGCATGCGAAAAAATACTGGAGTTGACTCTGGAAAGACCGCTGCCGCCGCCGAGCGCGCAGGGGAATATAAGGATGTTTATGACCAATACCAGAGGCTCCGATAATTTCCTCTCAACCAAGCAGTTCGACAAGTTCTACTGGCCGACATTCAAGAAGCTCGTCCTGGCCCTTATCGAAAGGGGAGCGACTCCCTGCATATTCTTCGAGGGCGACTTTACATCACGGCTGGAGTACCTGCTCGATTTCCCAAAGGGCAAGCTGCTGGTACGCCTCGATAGTACGGATATTTTCAGAGCCAAGGAAATCCTGAAGGACCACCTCTGCATTCAGGGTAACGTCCCGTCCTCGCTGCTCCAGGCAGGGACAGTCCAGGACGTAAAAGACCACTGCAAAAAGCTCATTGACGTAATCGGCAAGGACGGCGGCTTTATCCTCGCCAATAGAAGCTCCACAGACGAGGTCAAACCGGAAAACCTCAAGGCAATGATTGACTTCACCCACGAATACGGGATTTACAGGTAATACTTGACCATACCGATTATTATTAAACATACCGACGAAAGTCGGTATCCAGAGAAGCAGACACATTCCAGCACAAACTGGATTCCGGCCCCGTATAAATTACGGGACAGGCCTCCGCCGGAATATCATTATAATGATTGACTTCACCCACGAATACGGGATTTACAGGTGATGATAGGATAGAGTTCCCCAGTATTGTCTATTTATGATAGAAATAGAATTACCCGACTATATTGCTATAATCGGGTACAAGTGATATTATCTGGTTAAAGATATTTGTAGAATGGCATCCGACAATGCCATTCTACAAGCAAGTGTTATCTGGCTCACTCACTACTATTATAACATAGTGAGGAGGTTCTGTAATGTCCGGTAATGGTCACAACAGGTGGCGAACTGACCCCATTTACACTTATCAAGAAACAGCTCATCTAGCTCACGTATCTGTATCTACGGTTAGAAACTGGATACTTGGATATTCAGCAAAACACGGTGAAGTACCACCCCTTTTTAATTACCCTGCAAAAGATATTGCGATGGTGTCGTTTCTACAGCTAATTGAGATCGTCGTCGCCGCACAATTTCGCAAAGCCGAAGGAATATCTTATCAAACTGTTCACCGCGCTTATGATAATGCTAAGCATGCTTTTGGGTTAGAGTACCCATTTGCACATCTAAAGCTTGAAGCGCTAGGCGGTCATATCATACATAGTATTCAACAAGAAAAGCCTAATGACTTTGTGATAGCAACCGGCCAATCCTATTCAG
>CAZOUZ010000011.1:0-19228 GCA_964583115.1 uncultured Dehalococcoidales bacterium | reverse complement strand
AATCTGGATAAAGTATTCTTTGAGCAATTAAAGCTTCCTCAGGCCGAATATAACAATGAATCAGGTCCCATAATTCTAGACCATGAGGAGAACAGGGAGATACTAATAGGTTTCCAGCCAACGGCGGCAGGCAATAACCAAAAGGTGGAATTCCTGCTTTATAGACAGGGACAAAGCGAAGCCTACCGATCACTTTATATACTTATAAACGTGAAACAGGCGGGCTCATAGTTAGTATGCTCCAGACAGAAATAATGGTAGAGAATAAATGAAATTTTCCGTATTAATCTTGTTTCACCCCCAATTTCCTTAAAGGAACCAATAAGGTTATGAACTGGCATAAATTATGGCAATTTGTACTGTCAGACTACTTAAAACTAATAGTTATATTAGTTCTGGCATTCTATGTTGCTTTCATTCCCCATCAACATTATCCCTACGCGATACACGTTGATGAATGGGTACACCTGGCTCAATCCGAGGCAATGCTTCAAACAGGTAGCATTACCTATGCAGACCCATTCTTTGGCGAACCAGTCATCAGCCTAAGCTCCAATCTGGAAGCCGGCTTCCATTTATTCTGGGGCGTCTTCCAGTCCATTAGCGGTATCGACTGGATGGAGATATTCAGATATTTCCCCGGTATCATATTTATGATTACCGTACTGGCAGTGTTCGTGCTGGCCCGGCGGGAGGGATTCGGCTGGGAAGCAGCCTTCTTCACATGTCTGATACCAACCACCGTGGGTGTACTGGGGCCGGCTTTTCTTGTACCGGTTGCAATGGGACTCCTCTTTACCCCTGTAATCCTCTTCCTGGCCTTTAACTTCAAGACCATCTGGTCTTATCTTTTAATCTTTATCTTTATTTGCTTTCTACTAGCAATACATGCCCCTTCGGCAATTTGCCCTATAATCGTACTCATCCCCTACATACTGATAAATCTAAAAGGTAACATCAAGCATAGCCTGGGAATAGGATTAGCCTTAATTATCCCGTTCCTGGGTGTCATTCCCTGGATATTCAGTTTGCTCCTGCCGACAGCCAGGGATATCATTAGCACTCCGATAACTCCAACGGCATTCGTCGAATTGCCAAGCCTGATTCAGGTCTATGGATATCTCCCTACCGCATCCTGCCTGTTGGGTATTCTCCTGCTGGTTACAAAAGGAGGAAAGAAAAATTACAGCCTTACGCTTGGATTATTAGCGATACTGCTGATGCTAGTGACTTTCTTTACCCTCCATCGCGGCGTACCGATAATGTATGAGCGGGGGATAATGTATATGCTGCTGGTGATGTGTGTCGTTGCCGGAGCCGGGTTAATGGGTATAAGGAAATTACAGCTACCCGAGAAAGTCAGTAACTGGCTTAGAGTGCCTCTTATTACTCAGAATGTGGGAAAAGTATTATGCCTTATCTTTATCGTCATAACGCTCATAGTCAGTATTCCCGCCCGTCAGGATACTCCTTATTACAACATGATAGATAGTGATGACTATCAAGCTTTTATATGGGTCAGGGAAAATGTAGGCGGGAACTATGAAAAGGCGCTGCTGGACCCCTGGAAAGCTACTGCCTTTACCGGCATTACCGGCAGATATATCTATTCCAGAATACATGCCTATCCAAAGGCTACTGATGAGGAGGCCTATGCCTTTATCAGAAACGGCAGCAGTAATACCACCTTTCTCAAGGAACACGGAATATCCATTATTTACACCCGTGTTTATAATGGTCCGCGGGAGGGGAATAAAGAATATAAGAGTAATAATCCCGACCTGGAAGAAGTGGCCAGGAATATCTATCTATTGAAATAAACCGAGAAGGCAGAACAAATCGTCCACTTATTACTCTTTATACAAAACCAGTTTAGCTACAAATAATAATTGGCTTTAGAGAATTGATTCGCACATCTCTAACGTCTTTTATGTTATCTACCGAAGAAGGATTCAACCTGCCAGACCAACCATCACGATGAAATGAATTTGGTAGATATTGAATCGTAAGAATCCCGGGGTTACAACTTAGCCGCATCCGTACGCTTGCCAAAAGACATCCACTATGTAATACTAGGCTCAACCAAAATCAAACAAGAAAAAGAGAAATTATTGTGCGCAAAGTAAATCTAAAATTAATTATTCCAGTATTATTAGGCCTTATCTTCGGTATTGCCCTTTTCTTTCGAGCATATCTTCCACACGACATAGTTTTTAGTATTGAAGGGATAAAATATACCAGTGCCGATGCCTACTATCATATGCGTTTTGTAGACATCATATCCCACAACTTTCCGCACCTTTCAAAATTTGACCCGTACCTTATATTCCCCGGAGGGGCCGGCATCAGCAGCGTTAACCTGTTTGCCCGATTGATTTCCAGCATCAGTTGGGTAATCGGCCTCGGTGCTCCTACACAGCATACTATCGATTTGGTCGGGGTTTATTTTCCAGCCATTGCCGGTGCCCTGACTGTTATTCCCGTTTACTTTATCGGTAGAGAGCTTTTTAATCGCTGGGTCGGTCTGCTTTCTGCCGGGCTCCTGGCGATATTACCCGGAGAATTCATGGGGAGATCGATACTCGGTTTTACCGACTACCACATTATCGAAACACTATTCACTATGACAGCCATGATGTTTTTGATTCTGGCTATCAGGACAGCGGGTAAACGGAAGCTGACTTTCAATCACATCAGGCACCCTGACTGGTCGGCGATTAGAAAGCCGATTATTTACAGCCTGCTTGCCGGCTTTTTCCTGGGGCTTTATATACTGACATGGGGAGGAGCGCTCCTCTTTGTCTTCATAATCTTCCTCTATTTTGTAATACAGTTCATTATAGACCACCTGAGAAAGCAGTCTCCCGAATATCTATGTTTTGCCAGCGTTCCCCTTTTCCTTGTTGCCCTGATAATAACTTCAATGTTTTCCCGCAGTCTGCTTTCCATAGCTTCTCTGATTATCGCCCTGATTATTCCCGTGGTCCTCTGTGTCTTTTCCCGGTTAATGGCTGGTAAAGAACTAAAGCCGGTCTATTATCCCCTGGCTATACTCGGGCTGGGGCTGGCCGGGGTGGGCTTACTCTATCTTGTCAGTCCTTCGCTGTTACGCTCGATGCTGAGCAGCTTCGGCAGTCTTATCCCGCGGGGGGCACATACTACCACCATTGAGATGGGACCGCTTATCAGCGGCGTGTACGGGAATCCTCTTCTGGTGCTCTGGAGTAATTATCCCGGTCTGATACCTCTGGATACCAGCTCACCAGGGTTGAATTTTCAGAGCATTCTTGCTTTTATATCGTCGAACTTTTTCCTTGCCATAGTTTCTCTGGTTATATTAATCTACCTCGTTATCAAACATGGCGATAACGGGAAAACTTTGCTTGTAGTCTGGAGCCTGATAATGCTCACCTGCAACCTTGTACAGCGCCGTTTCGGCTACTACTTTGCCGTGAATGTGGCACTGCTTGTCGGTTTCCTGGCGTGGAAGGTCCTCGAACGAGGCGGTTTCAGGGAAGTGACCCCCGAAGCTGCCGAAGCGGAAAAAGAAGCGGCGGGCAAAAGAGCCAGACCTAAAAAGGACGATTCTTCCGTTGTCGTTAGACGTGCCGTCATGGTCTTTACGGTAATTATTGTCCTGGTTGTCGTTTACCCCTGGAATATTGACCAGTCAATGAATATCGCCAGAATGGCGCAGTATGCCCCCAGTGATGCCTGGGTAAGCTCACTGACCTGGCTGAAGGAGAACACCCCTGAACCTTTCGGTAATTCCGATGCATATTATCAACTGGAGGCAAGTGGCAAGTACCGTGCTTTGTCTGATTTAATGATATCCAACCCTGATCCAGGTGAAGACCCTGATTTCTATACTCAGTTAGAGGGTAGCTATCCATACCCCGAATCGGCCTATGGTGTGCTTGCTTGGTGGGATTACGGTTATTGGATTACCCGCATTGCTCACCGATTGCCAAACGCTAACCCGAGTCAAGATTCCCGGGCAATAACTGCTGTCGCTTCTTACTTTACTTCGCAGGACGAGGAATCAGCCGATGAAATGATACGGGAAATGGACTCGGCATACGTAATCATTGACTACGATACAGCCTACATTAATCCGATTACAGCGGAAAGCAAATTCCCGGCGGTTGCTATCTGGGCGGGAGACAAGCCGAATGAATATTTTGATTTTTACCTGATGCCGCAGGACGATCTCTGGGTATTGAGGCCGCTTTTCTATCCCGAGTACTACAGTTCACTAATTGTCAGGCTGTATAACTTTAACGGTGAGGCGGCAACTCCTGAAAGTGTCTGGGTAATCTCTTACCAGGTGAGCACGGATGCGGCAGGTAGAGCCTATCGCCAGCTTACCGGCGCGGAAGCGTTCGAGACCTACGAGGATGCGGAAGCCTATATCTCGGAACAGGAGACATCCAATTACAGGATAGTCAGCCCCAATCCGATGATAAGCCCGGTGCCGCTGGAGGCACTGGAGAACTACAGGTTAGTTTACAGCTCGGATGACCTAGTAGGGCTTGTAGACGGGAGCACGGTACCGGAAATAAAAATATTCGAATACGTGGAATAATACTTAGAAATCAGCCAAGGTATATTATCACAAATAACATTCATCAGTAACTAATTCCGGGCTTGCTTTACTTAAATTCACCATCCCTGTACTTTCACAAGACTATAGCAACACCTGCCGGACTTAGTATTACACAGCTACCCTACTTGGCAAGAGCAATTTATAAAACGGGTGATGCCTGACTATCATTACTTTATCAGACAAAATGATGACCTGAGAACTATATAGAATCATCCGTTTGAAGGATTGTTAATACCGATACAGGATAGTAAATTTAAAGTGTCCTCTTGAACACGGGTATCTACTCAAGCGGGGACTATCCTTCTTCAGACGTGTGAAAAGGTAAAATGATTATAGAATGCACTCAATGTGGCGATAGAAAATACCTTCCCGAGCCTGTATCCTACAGCAAGGTATACATCTGCAGGAACTGCAGAACGGTGCTGATTCTGCCAAAAGAGGAGAAGGGTCCAACAGGCGAAAAGAGGAAGAGTTTTATTATTGCGGCACAACAGGCAATGCTTCTGCTAATCATCACTATTGTCCTGGCAAGCACTCTGGGCACCTCGGTTGCCTCAGCAAAGAGCGAAAGTAAACCGGCAACCCCTCTGGAAGGAATAGTGGCCGTACTGGCCGGGGCTCCAGCCGATACAAACCTGATTGATAACATCCAGTCAGTAGTAGCTCAATATGAGCGCAGCATAGTATCGGAATCCCTGCAGTTGATGAGAATAGTGGAAGACGTGCGTGACGTCTCACCGGTGACAGAGCCGACAAATGATATGGCACTCTTTCCTACACCACAAAATCCCCTTTTCCCCGAGTATCTCAACTGGAAATACAGCCAGTTCAATTACACCGTCGACAAATACGGCATTGTCAGCCTCGAAACGGATAATCTGACAGGCAATACCTATCACTAGAAGGTAGGAACCACCTTTCTGCTCCACCAAGCAGCCGGATTGTCCCACCGAAGCGGCAACGTTTCAGGACTACCATCACTTTCTTTCAGGCTTTCCAAGGCAAGTTCTGTCGGGCATTCTCTTGCCTGCTGTCATTACTGAGCAAAATAATTGACAACTGTCCTTTTTCCATCTATAATTTACCATTGTAAGTGCTACGTCAGGTGCAACTTAACTAAATACAGTTTTTGGGGTATAATGGAACAACTTAAGGAAAAGCTAAAAGCACTGAGAGAAAAGAAAGGCTGGTCACAGGAGGATTTGGCACGGAAGATAGAGGTTAGCCTCTCCACGGTCCAGCGCTGGGAAACTAAAGGGGCTAAACCCACCCGCCTCGCCCGCCGCGAACTCAACAGGTTATTTGAAGAAGCAGGAATCGGGAGCAAATAAAAGCAAGGCGGGCTCAAGGTGGAAAACCAGGTGGTAATTACGCCGGCTTTCCTTGAAGACAGACCCTCAGCAAAACAGAAAACACGCCGTAATTGAGGACAAGTCTAATGAAAAAATCGTCTAAGCCTTCTCAGCAGAAGAACCGCAGGGTTATCGCCGGACTCCCCGCTTTTAATGAAGAGAGATACATCGGCACAATCGTGCTCAAAACAAGAAAGTATGTTGACGAAGTTATCATCGTTGACGACGGCAGCGAAGACCAGACGGCAGACATCGCCAGGCTCGCCGGGGCTACCGTAATTCAGCACAAGCAAAATAAGGGCTATGGCGCCAGCATCCAGGCGCTCTTTGCCGAGGCAAAGAAAAGGGACCCGGACGTCTTTGTCCTGCTCGATGCCGATTTCCAGCACAATCCCGACGAAATCCCCCTGCTCATCAAGCCCATTTCGGAGGGTTCCGACGTCGTTATCGGCTCAAGGGAAAAGCGAAAGGAAGACATCCCCCGCTACCGCCGCTTCGGTCAGAGGATAATATCATACTTTTCCCGTATCCTGTCCGGAGAGCGTGTTTCCGATTCCGAGTCCGGGTTCAGGGTTTTCTCCCGGAAGGCAATAGATTCACTGGCGCTGAAAGAGAACGGAATGGCGGTATCGGCTGAGACGATAGCCAGGGCTGCGGAAAAGGGGCTGAAGATTACCGAGAGGCCGATTACCATCCGGTATACTGCGGACGGCTCGACCCTGAACCCCTTTGTGCACGGCTTCGGGGTGCTGCGCCGGATAATCGTTATGATTTCGGAAAGGAGGCCGCTCTTTTTCTTCGGGCTGGGCGGTATCGTCCTCATCGCACTCGGCCTGGTTGCCGGCTTCATCGCGCTCGGTATTGTTTTCAAGGGGGGCGGAGCCGTTACCGGCTGGGCCCTGATAGCAAGCTTGCTGCTCGTTGTCGGCGCATTCAGCGTCTTCACCGGGATAATACTAAACGTGCTGATGAAACGCAATGGCTGAACGAGGCAATCGAATCAGCCAGTAGAAAGTAATGCTAAAGATAGCTCTGGTAAATCCCCCACAGTTCACCAGGTATCCTCAGCCCCCGATGGGGCTTGCCCAAATTGCCGCCGTCCTGGAGAGCAACGGCTACCGGGTAACCATAGTAGATGCCAACGCTCTAAAGCTTAATCCTCAGGAGGTGGTTTCACGCCTTGCCGATGCCGATATAGTAGGACTGACCGCCATGACGCCAACGGTCAGCGCAGCACTTGAGGTCGCCGCTGCCGTAAAAGGCTCAAGACCGGAACTGCCGGTAATCCTGGGAGGCGCCCACGCCACCTTGCTTCCCGAAGAAACGCTGGCCGCAGCTCCCGAAATAGACGTCATCGTCAGGGGCGAGGGAGAGGAAACGATACTCGAACTTCTGCAAGCCCTTGAAGAGAAGCGGCCGTTAAGCGATATTCAGGGCATAAGCTACAGAAAAGACGGGAAAGTGGTCAGCAATCCGGCAAGGTCCGGAAACGTAGAGATGGACTCCCTTCCCTTCCTCGCCTACCACCTGCTTCCCTGGCAGAAATACAAACCGCACCCCCCGCACGGACGGGCTTTACCCTTTGCCGTCACCATCACCAGCCGCGGCTGCCCCTACCAGTGCGCCTACTGCTCAAAGCCTATCTTCGGCAGCAGGTTCAGGGCGCAGAGCCCGGACAGAGTTGTCAGAGAACTCGCCTACCTTCAGGATAAACTCGGCATAAAGGAGTTCGCCTTCTACGACGATGTCTTCACCCTGAATAAGCAGCGGGCCCGCGGCATCGCCGACGGGATAATAAAAGCAGGGCTGAGAATGCACTGGACGTGCGAAACCAGGGTTAACCTTGTGGACAGAGAGCTGCTGGGTCAAATGAAGCGGGCGGGCTGTTACGCCGTCGCTTACGGTATTGAGTCAGCCTCCAGGGAGATACTAGACTCCCTCTGCAAGGACATCAGCCTCGAGCAGGTGGAAGAAGCCGTCCGGATTACCCACCAGGTCGGCCTGCAGACCGCGGGATATTTCATGCTCGGCTCTCCGGGAGAATCCCCGGAAACAATCAGACAGACAATAGACTTCGCCAAGAAACTGAAGCTCGATTTCGCCCAGTTTTCCGTCACCACTCCCTTCCCCGGGACAAAACTTTTTGACCTGTATACGAACGAGCAAAAGGACGAAAAAATTCCCTGGGAAAGCTTCGTCTATGCTGGAACGGGTGAAGGAATAACCCCCGTTTTTGAAAGCGCCCTGCTCAGCAGGGACGATATCCGCAACTGGACAAGGCGGGCTTACAGAGAGTTCTACCTGCGCCCTTCCTATCCCTGGCAGCGGCTGCGGCGGACTACCTCTATCGGAGATTTAAAGGTCGGCATAAAGGGTTTATCAATGCTTCTCGGCAACATAAGGAAAGGATAAGGATGAATATCCTGTTCGTTCACGAAGTCGACTGGATAGCGGAAGAGGCATTCGACATACATTTCCTTGCCGAGGGACTATCGCTCAGGGGACACCGGGTCTATGCCATCGACTACGAGGATAGCCGGGGCAAAACCGTTCCCTTCAGCCCGGGAAGGCTCCAGACAAAAGAGATTAACGGGATTTCCAGAGCCTTCGACGGCTCCTCAGTGTTTTTGAGGCGTCCCGGTTTCATCAGGGCTCCCGGACTGAGCCGCATATCCGCCGCCTTCAGCCATTACCTGGAAATCCGCAGGACTATCAGGGAAAAGAATATCGATGCTATCGTGCTTTACTCGGTTACCACAAACGGACTGCAGACCGTCCGTTTAGCCAGACACTACAATATACCGGCCGCATTCCGTCTGACGGATATACCGGTCTCGCTCGCCCCCCATCCCATACTGCGCCCGGTAACCAGATGCCTCGAAAAGAAAGTTTTCGCCGCCGTGGACGCCGTGCTGCCGAACACACCCCGGTACCAGAAATACGCCGAGAGCGCAGGCGTCGACAAGTCCAGAATAAAGTACCTCCCTTTCCCCATAGACACCGCCCTGTTCCATCCCTCGGTTGACAGTTCCGAAGTCCGTAAAAAATGGGGGCTGAACGAGAGTGACCCGGTTATCGTTTTCACCGGCACCCTGGTCAACTTCAGCGGGCTTGATGATTTTATCCGCGAGTTCCCCCGGGTAATACAGGAGGTCCCGGAAGCAAAGCTGCTCATCGTCGGCGACGGGGTCCAACGCACCAGGCTGCAGCAGATTATTACCGAACTCAACCTTGAAAACAATGTTATAATGACCGGTTTTCAACCCTACCAGACGATGCCTCAGTATATTAACCTCGCCGCCGTCTGCATAAACACCTTTATAATTAACGATGATACAATGGACATCTTCCCGGCAAAAATAATGCAGTATGTCGCCTGCGGCAAGCCGACGGTGGCTACCCCGCTCCGGGGGATACAAACAATACTGCCGGGTAAGTCTCACGGGGTCATCTACGCTAAAGACGCCGATAAAACGGCCAGGGAGGTGATTGTCCTGCTGAAATCACCGGAGCGCCGGGAGCGATTGGGAAACGCCGGCCTGAACAAGATAAAAAAGACCTTCAGCCACGAAAAGATAACCGAGAAACTGGAAACAATTCTCAAAGAGCTGGTTAAGCAGAAAGGTAACCTGCCGGGACAGAAACCGCCCCGGACACAATAAGCCCACCCGGAGACTAATCTACAGGTGGGCTTACTTTCTTATTTAAGGTTATGGCGGTAATCTTACGGATAACCGCCACACGTACGGCTTAGAGCGGTTTCAGAATTGCCCGCGCCGAGCCGGCATCGCCCCGCTCCAGCAAAATCGGCAGGCAGATAAGCTCGTACCGCCCAGGCTTTACCCCGGACAGGTTAAGTCCTTCAATGATATAGACACCGTTGTTGAGCAGCGTCTCATGAGTATCGTGGCCAAACTTCGGATTGTGGTAGCTGCCCACGGATATATAATCGATACCTACCATCCGTACCCCCCGCTCGACGAGGTAACGCGCCGCATCCGGGTGGACATAGACATAGTCCTCATAGAATGAATCATCCGGGAAGTATTTTGTCGAGTTTATAGTCTTGAACAGGATACGGTCGCCGCGCCGGATTTTGTGTGGAATAAGCTCCTCCACCTTTATCGACTCGGTATCCTTACTTTCAATGACACGCGCCCGGCCCATAGTGGCAGTCAGCGGCATCTTATCAATAGTCAGGCCGCCGGGTATAAAGTGGAGGGGAGCATCGATGTGGGTCCCGGTATGGTCTACCCAGTGCATATCCATAAGGCTGACCGGGTCGCCTTTATCTCTGTCCTTGAGACGGAAGACCTCCGCCGGGGGGTCGGTAGGCCAGTGCCACATGTTATCGTGAAACGGCAGCGAGATGTCTATCCAGTCCGACTCGATAGCATCACCCCACTTATAAGCGCCAGCCAATTTTTCAGCCATTGTAATACCTCCTTTTAATTTAATTGATTGACCTGTGGCTGTTCAGTCCCGCTCAGCGAGGGCCCTCGCTGAGGTTTAGAGTGGTAAAAGTTTATGTCCATTACCGCCGAATGTCAAGCCTTTCAGGATATACTGTGTCAAGGCATATATGTAAAAGGGGTTGACAAATGGTATCACTATTGATACCATATATGTGAGAGTGTACCGGTGTATGTATCAGTATGGACTCCATAGAACATGCAATCAAGGAATTAGAGAAGAGTCCAAGCAATGTCAGGTTCGCGGACCTCTGCAAAATCTGTGATTATTACTTCGGGGAAGCACGGCAAAAGGGTAGTAGCCACCGTATATACAAGGCCCCCTTGGCAGAGCGACCCCAGAGTAAACATACAAGAGGAGAATGGTAAGGGGAAAGCCTATCAAGTCAGGCAAGTAATAAAGGCACTTAAAAGACTGGAGGTGCAAGGTGGTAACAAAAATAGCAGGAAGAAATGACCTTTATACATATAGGGTTACCTGGTCTGAAGAAGATAAAGAATATGTTGGTTTGTGTGCAGAATTTCCTAGCCTGAGCTGGTTAGCTGATACCCAAGAGAAGGCATTACGTGGTATAAATGATGTTGTATCGGAAGTAATTTCAGATATGGAGTCTAATGGTGAAACCGTACCGCAGCCGCTATCAGTTAAGAATTATTCGGGAAAATTTACAGTGCGCATACCACCCGATGTGCATAGAAAGCTTGCCATAGAAGCAGCAGAATCTAAGGTTAGCTTTAATCGCTTCGTCAGCGCAAAGTTGGCTGCCGATTAAATATTACTCCCTCCACCCAGCCGTCGCAGCCTTCCTTGCTATTGCACTTCATTCCTCACGTGTAAGCCTTGCAGCCCTAACTACGCCACCCTTCAAACCGCCGAGCCTGCCGAGAGCTACGGGGGTAAAGTTTTTCTTTTTAACTGTCCTGGGTTCAATTTGCCCTGTAGCTTCTTGAACTACCCTAAATCAGCTTCGCGGTACCCAGAGCACCTGTCTCGGCTTTTTTGCCATTTCTTTAGCCAGGTCCTCTATCTTCCCGTATTTCATACAGGCCGCCATGCAGGTCTGGACACATGCCGGCTGGAGTCCCTTCCTGGTGCGGGGGGAGCACAAGATGCAAAGCTCGGTGGGAAAGGGCAGGAAGGTAAGGTAGGCGCGGTTATTGGGCAGCTTCTGCTCCACCTCGATAACCCGAATTCCCCCCATTCCCGCCGGCCACTTGTATTCCTGGGCGCAGGCGACCTGGCAGGCATAGCAGCCGGTGCAGTATTCGTAATCAATCAGTAAGCCGTATTCGCACTTTTTATCCGGTTTTTTGTCCGGCATCTTAAAACTCCTCTTCCTCGTTTACCCTGTAGACCTTGCAGAGCAGGTGCTTTATCGGAGCACCGAGACCGTCCTTGCCCTGGAAGCCCATCGGAATAAGCTGGCTGATGTTGGACTTCCAGACGCCGAACAGCGACGGCTCTTCACCCGGCTCCTCGGGGAACCACCAGCCGTGAGCCGCCATCACCATCCATTCAGGCACGACAAGGGTAACCTTAGCCTTGAATTTGCACCTGCCGAGCCAGTTTTCGACCCATACCCAGTCGCCGTGATTAATGCCGAGCGATTCTGCCGTATCGGGATGGATTTCAATCACCGGGTCGGGGTCTATTTCCCGCAGCCAGGGGATATTTCTATGCTCGGTATGGAAGTAGACCGGAGACCTTCTCCCCGTGGACAGGATAAGGGGATATTCCTTATACAGCTCGGGCTGGCTGACAGGAGTGAAGGGCGGCTCTTCATAGTGGACTACCGGCTCAAGTCCCCACTCTTCGCGCAGCACCGAATAAAGCTCGACCCTGCCGGACGGGGTCTGGAAGCCGGGGAGCTTATCCGGCCGCAGCAGTCCTTTCTCAAAGCGGTGATAGGGGTGACTGGGGTGCCCTTCCGGTGGAAATACCCAGCCCTGCTGCTGAAGCTCTTTGAAGGTCAGCCCGGAAGGCTCGATGATTTCGTCGAAGAGGTCATTGATAGTCTCCCAGCGGAAATCCGGGTCGAACCTTTTCGCCAGTTCAAAGTTTATCTCTACATCGGGCTTGCACTCGCCCACCGTAATCGCCTTGTTGATACTCTGGAGAGGTACCCACCAGGTACGGAACCCGTCCTTTTCAAGAAACGTACCTGTCGGCAGCACCACGTCGGCAATCTGGGTGGTCGGTGTCTGGAAAAGGTCAACGACAACGATGAAATCGAGCTTTTTCAGAGCCTCGACCCACTTTTTCGGGTCAAGACCGATGCCGGCTACGGGGTTGCAGCCCTGAATCCACATGCCCTTAATCGGGTAGGGGTCTTCGGTAAAGATTTGCTCAAGAGCAACGTCCGTCTGGGCGCGCCAGATGAACTTACGCAGCGGCCCGTACTTTTCGGCACCGATTCTTTTCTCGTCATCTTCTTTATTTTTTAGCTTAATAACCCCTTTCGCCCCGGGTAAAGCGTAGGCAACGGCATCGAAGGCATAGCGGGAAATCACGTTGCCGCCGGGTACGTCCAGGTTCCCGGTGAGCAGCCACAAATCTGCAATCGCCTGGGAGGTGGGGGTAATCGCCGGGGTCATATCGATGGGCACACCCCAGTGGATGGCGGCCGGTTTACTTCTGGCGTAGAAGCGCGCCGCCTCGATAATGTCTTCACCGGGCACCATCGTTATCTCGGAAACCCGCTCCACCGGGTACTCGTTCACCCGCCGGCGGTACACCGTCCAGACCGTCTCAACCGGCACTCTTGTCCCATCTGCAAGAGCGACCTCATACTCTCCCTCAAGGGCAGGTCTTGCCTCCGGCGATTTATACGCTACCCGTCCGGAGTCCCATATCACCGGTTTCTGTTCCGCCGTGTCCCAGACGACGAAATTTTCCAGAGAACCTCCGGCAACAAGGTCGCTCTCCCTGAGTATTTTCCCGGTGTCCGACCTGACAAGGTGTGCCGAGTTCGTCCACTTTTCGACAAACTCTTTATCGTAGAGGCCCTCATTGATAATAACATTGAGAAAACCCATCGCCAGGGCGCCGTCCGTTCCCGGGCGGAGCTGCAGCCACTTATGGGCTCTCGAAGCAAACCAGGACAGGCGTGGGTCAATGGCGATAATTTTCGTGCCTTTCTTCATCAGGTCTATTATCCAGTGCCCGAAGACGTTGTCCGGGCAGGAAGCCGGAATGTTATAACCCCAGACTACGATGCACTCCGGGATTTTATAGTTCGGGTCATCATAGCGTTTGGGGAACCACTGGGCGGCATCGAGAATACAGTAGTCGCCCTGGATTGTCTCCACGGCGGCGATTCTCGGGCTGTAGCAGGCAATACCGCTCAGGGCAAACATAACATTGGGGCTGCCGTAGGCGTAAGCGAGCATACATATCCAAGCGCCGATATCGCGCCCGGTGCCCATAGAGAAAATGACACTCTCCGGGCCGTACTCCTCTCTTATCTTCCCCATCTTTTCCTCTATAAGGTCGAAAGCCTCGTCCCAGGAAATCTCCTGCCACTTGCCTTCACCCCGCTCACCTACCCTCTTCAAAGGACGGGTCAGGCGGTCGGGACTATATACATACTGGGTCATTGCCAGACAGCGGGAGCAGAGACGCCCCTGGTTCCAGGGGTGCTCCGGGTCGCCCTCGATTTTGACCAGCTTGCCATCCTCGATATGCGCCAGAACGCCGCAGCCGCCGTGGCAGCCGGGTCCGGCCGACCAGACGGTGGTGCGCACAATCTTGCGGTCTTTCTTAGCCATTCAGTACACCCTCACTAAAGCTCGATTATATCCCGCAAAGGCAATTGAGCGCAAATAACTGAAATAGTGTAACCCCTCACCCTTTATCCCTCTCCCCTTCTCAAGGGGAGAGGGACGGAACTAAAAGAGAGGGGGTTTTCACCCCCTCTCTAAATTACTCTCTCCATTTTTATTCACCAATTCGATATATAATTAAGAATCAACGGGGTGTTTTTAAGAGGGGCGAAGCCCCCCTTACCTAAAACTTCCCTCCCGATTGCATCGGGAGGGAAACAGGGGGATGGGGTTCCATAAATAATACCCATAAAATTGAATTATCTGTATAGCTTGCTTCGTCCCGATTTTATCGGGACGAAGCAATGACAGTCGAATCAACACCTTCCAAGCAACCCTGATATACGGCACGTTGACAAACATAAAGGACGAACTATAGAATTATCTACGTACGATAATGAAAACCTGGCTTGAGCTTTTGTTGTCATTGCTCCAAGGAGGAATTCGGCGGTGAAAGAGAGATTACAGACAATACGGGAGTCCGCCAGAGATATAAAAGTCTGCCGCGAGGCTGACGTGGTGGTGGTAGGCGGCGGTCCCGGCGGTATAGGAGCGGCTGTAGCCGCGGCGCGGAGCGGCGCCGACACGGTGCTGGTGGAGCGGTACGGACACCTGGGAGGTATGGGCACCGGCGGTCTGGTTACAATTATCCCGAACCTGACCGATATCAACGGCAAACAGCAGATAGCCGGCATTACTCAGGAGTGGGTAGACCGGCTGGACGCCAGGGAAGCCTCCGATTATCCGAAGAAAGAAGAGTGGGGTTCGGCGGAAAAGGACAGGGTTAAATATTACGCCGACCGCTCTTTCTTCTATACTCGCCTGGACAGGGTAATCTACAGCGTCCACATCGACGCTGAGATATCCAAGTTCATCCTCAACGAGATGGTGGAAGAGGCCGGAGTAAAGGTTTACCTCCACTCGTGGGGCACCGAGCCGATTATGGACGGCAACAGGGCTAAAGGCGTAATCTTCGAGAGCAAGTCGGGCAGGCAGGCGATACTGGCTAAAGCGGTAATCGATTCCACCGGCGACGGCGACCTGCTGCCCTGCGCCGGGGCTGATTTCGAGACAAATATCCCCCCCACTTTCAGGATTGCCAATCTGGCATTATGCTTCTGGGTGGCAAACGTCGACCTGGCAAGGGCCGAGGACTTCAAAAAGACACAGCCGGAGAAATACGGCGAGCTGATGAAGGAGAGTATGGAGCAGGGTGGATTCGGCAGCTTCTTCGGCAGTCGCCTGAAAGACCAGGACAGCGTCGCCTGGTTCCATAACCGCTACCCGAATAAAAGCCAGATAGATGTCGAAGAGCTTACCCGCGTCGAGTTCGAAGGCAGAAAGAAGATGATGAAGACCTTCGATTTCTTCAAGAAGTATGTCCCCGGCTTCGAGCACAGCTTTATCGTGCTCACCGCTCCCCAGCTTGGTACAAGGGCAAGCCGGCGGGTTATCGGGGACTACATGATGACCGAGAAGGACCTGAACACGGATGAGCCTTTTGACGATACGATAGCTATTTTCCCGGACGTCGACCGCGGCGAAGCATCGGCCAGATATCCCAACACCTATATACCTTACCGGTGCCTGATACCGCGCGGAGTGGACAACCTGCTCGTTGCCTGCCGTGCTTTCTCCTCGGATACCGCTGTCCAGGAGTACTTCAACCTCATCCCGCACTGCATCGCCTTCGGGCAGGCTGCGGGCACGGCGGCAGCACTGGCGATAAAGAGCGGCGCCGGTCTCAGAGAGGTTAACACAGGGGCACTGCAGGAAAGCCTGAGCAATCAGGGCGTGCCGTTACCCGGCGTAACTTCGCCTCTGTCGAAGGTGTAAAATCGCCGGCTTACGAATTTAGAGCTTGTAGATACCCGGTGGCGGTGGCAGCAGACAGGCAGGTCTCCCGGAGAGCAGGTCTGTCAAATCCCCCACCCCGGGCTAACAAGCATCAACAATACAACTGCGCTCCGGCGCACAGGAAGGAAAAACAGGTATGTCAATCTCAGACAGGGTAATGAAAAGTATGACGGCAGGGTCGTGGATAAGGAGGATGTTCGAGGAGGGAGTCGTCCTCAAAGAGCAGTACGGTGAAGAAAACGTCTTCGACCTCTCTCTGGGCAACCCGATTATGGAACCCCCCGCCGAGTTCCGCCGGGAGCTGATTAGACTGGCCGAAGACCCCATACCGGGAATGCACCGGTATATGGAGAACGCCGGCTACGTGGCTACAAGAGCGGTGATAGCCGAATATCTCTCTGCAGAGTCCGGAATTACCTTCACAAAGGACGATATCATAATGACCTGCAGCGCCGCCGGGGCGATAAATATAGTCCTGAAGACACTGCTTAACATAGGCGATGAAGTGATAATCTTCGCCCCCTACTTCCCGGAGTTTATCAATTACATAGAGAACCACGACGGCTTCGCCAGAATCCTCCGTACCGACGAGCAGTTCATACCCAGGCTCAATGCCCTCGAATCGGCAATCGGGCCCAGGACAAAGGCGGTGCTGATTAACTCGCCGAACAATCCTTCGGGCGCCGTCTATAAAAAGGACTTTTTCCGGAGCCTGGGCGAGATACTCGATGAAAAGGGAAAGGAGTTCGGGAAAACTATTTTCCTGATTAATGACGAAGCCTACCGCAAGCTCACCTATGACGGAATAGAGTCCCCCCAGGTCTGGAGCTACTACCCACATAGCATCGTGATAGCTTCCTACTCGAAGGACCTGGCAATACCGGGGGAACGCATCGGCTACGTCGCCGCCCACCCGGAACTGGCGGAGCACGACCAGTTGATTTCCGGTTTCATCCACTGCAACCGGATAATGGGATTCGTCAACGCCCCCGCCCTGATGCAGCACGTGGTGCGCAGCCTGCAGGGAGTGACCGTATCGACCGCCGAGTACCAGAGGAAGAGAGACTTCCTATATGACAACCTGACTGACATGGGCTATTCAATCTTCAAGCCGCAGGGGACTTTCTACCTGTTTCCCAAGTCACCAATGGAGGACGATGTCGCTCTCGTCAACGAGCTGCGGCAGTGGCGGGTACTGACCGTGCCCGGACAGAGCTTCGGCACGCCGGGGTATTTCCGGATATCATACTGCACGGACGATAGGACTCTGGAGGGCTCCCTGAACGGTTTCCGGAAAGTCGCCGAGAAACTGAAACTATCCTAGCCGGATTCGAGGGAAGAAACACCGGCCGTATTGACAAATATTTGGGGATGAACTTATATTAGGATACCCGTATATCACAAAGATAGGAGTTAATTTAAGAAACAATGATTGTCGAGATGAGAACCGGCGCAACGCAGGAAGAGGTGGACAGCGTAGTCCAGAAGGTAAAGTCCTTCGGAATGGACGTCCAGTTAAATGTGGGCACCGATAAGACCGTGGTTGCCATACTGGGAGGCAATACCGGAAAGTTATCCACGGATTTATTTGCCGTGATGCCGGGCGTGGAGAGCGTAACCCGGATTATGAAGCCCTATAAGCTTGCCTCCAGAGAAGTGAAGCCAAAGGATACCACGGTCAACATTAAAGGGGTTCAGGTCGGCGGTAAGCGCATCGTGGTTATGGCCGGACCCTGCGCCGTAGAGAGTGAAGAGCAGCTTGCGGAGGCTGCCCGGGCGGTAAAAGAGGCCGGGGCAAGCATCCTGCGCGGCGGCGCTTTCAAGCCGCGCACCTCCCCCTTCAGCTTTCAGGGCCTGGAGGAGGTCGGGCTGGAATTACTTGCCAAGGTAAAAAAGCGGTTCGATATACCGATTATTACCGAGGTCGTTGACCCTCATGACGTGGATATGATTGCCAAGGTAGCCGATATACTCCAGATTGGCACCCGTAACATGCAGAATTTCGCCCTGCTGACCGCCGTCGGCAAGAGCAAGCGCCCCGTAGTCCTGAAGCGCGCCTTCTCCTGCACCATCACCGAGTGGCTCACCGCCGCCGATTATCTGCTGGCGGAAGGAAACAAGAACGTTATCCTCTGCGAGAGGGGAATCAGGACATTCGAGGACAGCACCCGCTTTTCCCTGGACCTTTCCGCCATTCCGGTAATCAAGAAGTCCAGCCACCTGCCGGTGATTGTCGACCCCAGCCACGCCACCGGTCACTACTCACTGGTCCCGGCAATGGCAAAGGCAGCAGTGGCGGCCGGGGCGGACGGGCTTCTCATCGAAGTGCATCCCAACCCGGAGGAGGCCCTTGTCGACGGCCTCCAGTCGCTCACGCCTTCAAACTTCGCCAAACTGATGGGAGAACTCAGGGTGATTGCCGAAGCGGTAGGCAGATATATCTAGCCTTGCGTACTCTCCGTAATAATCCAAATTCCGCTCAAGCGATACCTGACCTCATCCCCGGCTATCGCCGGACACTTCGGCCGGCTGGTCGGTGAAACGGGTTGATGATAAATAAAAAGGGCGCTATAGTATAACAGAATCTATCGGGGGAGGTTTTTAGTATGCATAAGAACTGGAGTTTTTCCCACGTGGCTATGGTGGTGAAGGACATGGAAAAGGCTATAAAGCGATACGAGACACTGGGCGTGGGGCCTTTCAAACCCTTTATCGGCGGGCCGGAAGGAGTCCCTGTTACCGGGACAGTGCGGGGAGTACCCACCGATTATGATATGGACCTGAGGCTTGCCGAAGGCGGAATGGGCGGCGTCCACTTAGAGCTTATACAGCCTCTCAAGGGAAGGACCATCTACGATGAGTTCCTCGAGGAAAAGGGAGAGGGCGCACACCACATTTGCTTCAATGTCGATGACCTCGATAAAGAGATTGCCGAAATGGCGAAGAGGGGCTATCAGGTCCTCCAGACCGGAGCTACCTCCGGTGCCAAGTGGGCTTACTTCGACACCGACAAGGACGGTGGCGCCATTACGGAGCTTGGCCAGAGAATTGCACCGAAGTAGGCAAGTAGATACCCACGGGCAAGCCCGTGGCACTTTAAAAATTCAAGCTCCAATGTC
>CAZOUZ010000010.1:6739-19306 GCA_964583115.1 uncultured Dehalococcoidales bacterium | reverse complement strand
CTTCTGCAACCGGCGTTTCTGCCTCTTCTGCAACCGGCGTTTCTGCCTCTTCTGCGACCGGCGTTTCTGCCTCTTCTGCGACCGGAGCTTCTGCCTCTTCTGCGACCGGAGCTTCTGCCTCTTCCGCGACCGGAGCTTCTGCCTCTTCCGCGACCGGAGCTTCTGCCTCTTCCGCAACCGGAGTTTCTGCCTCTTCTACAACCGGAGTTTCTGCCTCTTCCGCAACCGGAGCTTCTTCCTCTTCTGCGACCGGAGCCTCTTCCGCTTCCTGCTCAGGTTGAGACTCCATCTCCATATCCAGTGCTTCCTGTTCCGGCTCCGGCGGCTCTCCCTGTTGCTGCTCGAGTAGCTGCAACCTTTCCCGTTCCCGTTCAATCTCTTTCGGACTCATCCGCCTTTCCCGGAGACGGGACGTCTTGGCACTGAGCCCGCGCAGATAGTAGAGCTTTGCCCGGCGTTTTTTACCCCGCCGTACTATCTCCACCTTTTCCACGCGCGGAGAATGAAAGGGGAAGGTACGCTCCACTCCTACGCCGTAAGTAACACGCCTTACGGTGAAGCTTGAGCCGACTCCGCGACGTCTTATCTTGATGATCACACCCTGAAATACCTGGGTGCGTTCCTTGTCTCCCTCTACTACCCTGGTGCTGACTCTCACCGTGTCACCAGAGGTAAGCTCCGGAATATTGGGATTCGGCTTGACTGAAACTATCGATGACATATCCATTTATAAGTACTCCGTATACATTATAATATATTACTTTTCCGCAGCCCTTCCACGAGCCGCCTTTCTTTCGAACTGAGATTGGCTTTCTCCAGCAGCTCGGGACGGCGCTCCGCAGTCCGGATAATCGCCTGCTCACGGTGCCAGTCAGCAATCTGAGCATGATTTCCAGAAAGCAGGACTTCAGGGACTGCCCATCCTCTGTATTCAGGCGGCCGGGTGTACTGAGGGTACTCAAGCAGTCCGGTAGTATGAGAATCATCCGCCGCCGAGTCCATTGAGCCGAGAACCCCGGGCACCAGCCTGACTACAGCATCTAATAATACCATAGATGCCAGCTCACCGCCACTAAGCACATAATCGCCGATGCTGACTTCAGCGGTAACCAGATGCTCCCGTACCCGTTCGTCGACCCCTTCATAATGTCCGCAGATAAGAACCAGGCGACTGTACTCGGATAATTTCACCGCAATTTGCTGTGAAAAAAGACGCCCCTGAGGAGTAAGCAAAACAACCGGCAATTCACCTGTTTCTTCGGGACGAATCTCCGCTTTTATTGCCTCCACGGCTTCAAAAATAGGTTCGGGCTTGAGTACCATACCGGCCCCACCGCCGTAAGGATAGTCGTCAGTAGTACGGTGTTTATCATGGGTATAATCGCGGATATCACGAACAGTTACTTCAACAAGCTCGCGGTCAAATGCCCGCTTAAAAATACCGGAACCAAGCGGGCTCTGAAACATCTGGGGAAATAAGGTCAAAATATATATCTGCATTTTTCCTGTCTTATTCTAACACAGATAGAGACAGGCACAAAAGCACCGGAGTTATTCAGGACCCGCTCTCTTTTGCTCCGTATTATTCCGCTTACCGCTCCGGCCACAGTTCTCCGGCCACGTCATCCAAGCCCAGTTCCAGCAGTTTCTTCCTGCTGGGCTTCGTCGTCTTGAGATCCCAGTCCATAGCGGTCAGGTATTCCCGGTCCAGGGTCTGCTCATCTACGGTTATTCCTGCCGAGGGACCCGCTGTCTTCGGCGGCGTGCCGATTATTCTCCCGGGCATATTGTACTCAAGTGGGTTCACCCCTTCCCGGACATTAAAAGCCTGGCGAACGTTGTTGATTCTCTCGCCGGTTACAAGCAGTTCTTCCAGGGTCAGGTCCCAGCCGGATACAGCCCGCATCATATCTATGAGCGATTCTATGTCGGGCAAGGCTCCCATACCGAAGGTACATATCCCGGTGGCACTAACCGCATGGTGCCAGCTACTGCCTATCCGCCGCGCCGCGCCCCGCCCGCTCCAGCCGTTCGGGTCGAAGCTGGGTTGGGCCGGTGCCGGTCCCATACCGCCCTCACCGCTCTGGGTGTGACGGGCCGGCGTGGCATCCATCCGGTAGGTCGTCCCCCAGTGCCTTCCGACCTTCGGGTCGTGGGCGGGTATTTCCTGCCCGTTAATGTGCATGGCATACTGTTCGGCACCTTTGCCTATCTTCTCGGCAGCCGCCTTTACCCCGTCGGCCAGGATATCGCCGAAGCCTTCCCTCCGGGCAAGCTTTTCGGTCATGGCAACGATAGACGGGTGGTTGCCCCAGGTCATTTCAATACCGTCGGTGTCAGCCCTGGTGATAATGCCATTCTCATAACACTCGATAGCGAAGGCGATAGCCGCCCCCGTTGAGATAGTGTCCAGACCGGCGCGGTTACAGATATCGTTGGCTTTGATTATCGATGACAGGTTGGTATTAAGACAGTTACTCCCGAACATCGCCAGAGTTTCATACTCGGGTTTATGGGCGCCGGCTTCATATTTATACTCGCCGGTGCCTGCTTCCATGTGCCCGCCGCAGGCGATAGGACAGTGCCAGCACCCCCATGACCGCGTCTGCTCAGCCTTGACGGCATCGGCGGCAATGAGGTGAACATCGGGAAAGTCCGGGGCAATGCCGCCCCAGTTCCGGACCGGGGAATCCCCCATCGTAAGACACATTTCCATGATTGCCGGCGTGCCGTATTCCCTCAGCATTGTGACGTGCCCGGTAAGCCCGGCCAGTGTCTTTTTTCTCAACTCGTTTGCCTTTGTCTCATCGGCAAGAGGGACCTTCATATCGCCTCTCACCGCCACCGCCTTTATCTTCTTGGCGCCCATTACCGCGCCCAGACCGGAACGCCCGGCCGCCCTGCCCTTGCTGCACATAACGGCTGCGATGAGGGATACGGCTTCTCCCGATGGGCCGATGCAGGCGATTTCTGTATCGTCACCCAGTTCGGCCTTGAGCATATCCTCCGTTTCGAAGGTATCCTTACCCTTGAGATTAGCGGCGTCTCTCAGTTCCGCCTTACCGTTATTTATAAATAAGTAGACGGGTTTCGGTGAAATGCCGGCAAAGAATACAGCATCATATCCGGCGAATTTCAGGTAAGGTCCGAAATAGCCGCCGGAATTGGCATCTCCCCAGCCCCCGGTCAACGGAGACTTACCCACGGCAATATACCTGGAACTGGAAATTGCCGGAGTACCGGTAAGCATCCCGGTGACCAGACCGAATATATTATCCGGCCCAAGCGGGTCGACGCCGGCTTTCTGCCGCTGGAAGAGTATCCAGGCGCCCAGACCGTAGCCGCCGAGAAACTTACGCCCAAGTTCTTCGTCCAGCACCTCGTCCTTTAGCTCGCCTCTGGAAAGGTCAACCCAGAGCATCTTCCCCATAAAACCTCGTGCCATATTAAACCTCCATTTCATTTTGCGTTAGTTTGCGTTTGCCACATCAGAATGTTAATCACCTGACCACAGGTTGTCAATGCATACCGATATAATACACTAATTTATCCCGATTTATTCCGTAACAGAGCATATTGACAGGACAAGAGTGGAAGCGTATTATGCCGAATGTATACCGCATCCGGAGTAAATAATGGAGGGCAATAATGGACCTGGGACTGAAAGGTAAAGTAGCACTGGTAACAGGGGCCGGCAGCCAGATAGGTTTTGGCAAGGCTATTTCCCTTACACTGGCAAAAGAGGGTTGTGATGTAGCCGTCAATGACATCAACCTCGAGGACGCTGAGAAAACGGTTGCCGAAGTTAAGCTACAGGGAGTCAAGTCTATAGCCGTTAAAGCGGATGTTACCAACAAAGCCGAAGTTGAGGAGATGGTTAAGAAAGTCCTCTCGGAATTCGGCAGGATAGATATACTTGTGAATAATGCCGGCGGCATGACACCGGGAGGTCCCTTCTCGGAACAGACGGAAGACAGATGGGATAAGGATATCAACCTCAATCTCAAAGGAGCGATGTTCTGTTCTCAGACGGTGCTTCCGGGTATGACGGAGCGGAAATATGGCAAAATTCTCAATATTACGTCCAGCGTGCCGAAGATGGCATTCGCCGGTGTTTCCACCTATGCAATAGCAAAAGGAGGAAACTACGTCTTTACCAGAGGGCTGGCGAAGCAGGTAATCCCCGATGGAATAAACGTTAATTCCGTTGCCCCCGGATGGGCGCTGACCAATTTCGATAAGACGCCGCCGGAAGAGATTGTGAAAAACTTTACTCCGCATACTCCGATAGGCAGAGGCACCACCGTTCAGGACATAGCCAACACCGTGACTTTCCTGGTATCAGACGTTTCCGCCGATATCGTTGGCCAGATTATTTGCGTGGACGGCGGCTCGACAATGCAATCTAGTAGCTGAAGGAAATAAGAAAGAACCTCCACAAATCCACCCACCCGGGATTACAAGCGGGGGGTGGCGCTAAAGCGCCACCCCCCTCTTCTATTTACTTCCCCCTTCCCGGAAAATAGCGGGGCATCCGAGAGGAGTGAAATCCTGACCAATAATTCCAGGGGTGTTTAAGATGGGCTTTGCCCCTCTTAAATTTCATTAAGGGCGGCGGGCGGGAATAGATAAATACAAAGGGGATGGGGTTTATATAAATTCACCATCGCAAAGCGTATCGCGGCGAGGTCTTCCCGTTAACAGTTTTCAAAACCGCCATTTTCTCATCACCCGAAATGACTATTTTTTTCAGCAAAATCACGCCTGATTACATGAAATTTCCAGAAAATTTATGTAAAAGGGGTTGACAAATGAACATTTATAGGGCAAAATGGTAAATACTGGTAAATTGTGGTAGATTGTGGTGAATATTACCAGGCGGAAGAGCTAAAAAATGTTTCTCGGTGAGTTCGAATACAAGATAGATGAAAAGGGCAGGCTGCCTATCCCACCCAAGTTCAGGAGAGAACTTAAGGAGGGAGTGGTACTTTCCGCCGGACCGGAGAAGTATATCGTTGCCTACTCCAGCGCCGAATGGAAAAAGCTGGCAACTACTCTGACCAGCGGTACGGTGGTACCGAGTAAATTAAGGAAACTAAACCGGGCTATTTTTGCTACCGCCTTCAGTCTTAACATCGATAACCAGGGCAGAATAGCCCTCCCAATACCGCTAAGAGAGTATGCCGGAATTGAAGACGAAGTAATAATCGCTGGAGTCAATACCTATCTTGAGCTGTGGAATAAAGAGCAGTGGGAATCAGAGAAAACTATCAGCCAGGAACAAGCCTGGCAGATTATAGAAAGTCTAGAAGAGCGACATTGAAGGGGTAAACAATGTTAGCACCTGCTCATATCCCGGTTCTAGTTGAAGAGGCTGTGAAAGCCCTGGCAGTGCAGCCGGGCGGCCGTTACATTGATTGTACCCTGGGCGCCGGCGGACATGCCGCTGCTATTCTTGAGCACAGCTCACCCGGCGGTCAGTTGCTGGGCATTGATGCCGACCCCGAAGCGCTGAAGGTAGCCAGGCAGAGGCTCAGACCCTACAGCGATTCGGTCCTGCTGCTTAATGAAAATTTTGCCAATCTGAAAGCTATCTGCTACAAGCATGACTTTCTACCGGTGCACGGTATACTGCTCGACCTCGGGCTTTCTTCTCTTCAGCTTAATAGCGATACCCGTGGTTTCAGTTTCCAGCGCAGCGCCCCCCTGGATATGCGCCTGAATTTCAACCAGGAACTAACCGCCGCCTACATCGTCAACAGCTACCCCGAGACCGAGCTGGCCCACCTTATAAAAACATACGGCGAGGAAGGTCGCAGCCGGCAGATAGCCCGCCATATCGTACGGGAACGCCCGATAAAGACAACTCTTGAGCTGGCAAGGACGATAGAGCAGGCTGCCGGTCCCAGAAGGGGCAAAATTCACCCCGCCACAAAGACATTCCAGGCCCTGCGAATAGCCGTAAACCAAGAGCTTGAACACCTTGAATCGACCCTGAGGCAGGCAATCGACCTGCTTGGCTATGAAGGCAGGCTGGTTGTTATCAGCTACCACTCTCTCGAAGACCGCATTGTGAAACAGTTTATGAAACAGGAGTCGAAGGACTGTATCTGTCCGCCGAACACGCCGACCTGCGTTTGCGGTCACACCGCCAGCCTGAGATTGATCAACAAGAGGGTAATCACCCCTTCCCTGTTGGAAGTCCAGAGTAATCCGCGCAGTCGCAGCGCCCGACTGAGAGCGACGGAACGCATTATCTCCCAGGAAGAGCACTATAACATAGTGGAAAGATTATGTTCCACCGCAGAAATTAAATCCAACGGCAATGGCTGGAGAAAGCCGGCCCAGTTAAGAAAGCTCCGGCAGGTCTTTGCATTCGCCTAGACCGGGCACAATCTGTGAAACTGCTAAAACGAGGAGTCCCAAACACTAATAAATAATAACAGCCCGGAAGGGATGTAATTTGACCGGGAATAAGGAGTGAGGATGGAGGTCCAGACCAGAATTATAAACGATATCGATACCCCTAAGGCATCCGGTATAGCCGACCCGAAATCGAAGATGGCTGAGTACATAGTCGCTCAATACGGCAACGGCAGCACCGATGTCCGGAGTATTTTAAATGAAACAAAGGTTGGAGCCTGGAGAAAGCCGACCCTGCAAAAGATGCTAAATACGGTCTTCTCCAAGCCCTGAAGCAGTATAAAACTTAAGATTATCAAGGGGGAGTCGCAATGTGAAAAAGTCATCTAACTTCGAAGTATCAGAATCTAGTTTAGAAGGAGGGGGTAAATGAGAAAACAGAAAACGCTAGTTTCTATTGATGTTGGTACCACAAAGGTATGCACCTCTATAGCCGAGATAGACGAAGGCGGTATTCGAGTAGCGGGTGTCGGCATCACACCGTCTAACGGATTACACAAAGGGCTGGTGGTAAATATCAATGACGCCAGAGAGTGTATCCGGGAGTCAGTTAAAAAAGCGGAGCAGACAAGCGGCTACAAGGTAGAATCCGCTTACATCGGCGTAACCGGCAGGCATGTTAGCTCGCTGAACAACCAGGGAGTAGTGGCTATCACCCGCAATGACCGCCTGGTACGCCCGGACGACCTGAGGAGGGTGCTCCAGTGTGCCCAGAGCGTAAAGGTCCCCAACGACAGAAAGCTACTCCATATTATTCCCAGGAGCTACGCCGTTGACGGTCAGGCCGGGATTAAGAACCCGGTGGGAATGCACGGTTTCAGACTGGACGTAGAAACGCATGTCATTACTGCCGCTGTGGCTTCAATTCAGAACCTGGTAAAGTGTATCCGGGGTATCGGTGTAGATATTGATGACCTCGTTCTCGAACCGCTAGCCAGCAGCGAAGCAATATTGACTGATGATGAGAAGCAAGCGGGTATTATGCTCGCCGATATAGGTGGTGGGACCACAGACATCGCTATCTTTAAGGATGGAAGCATATGGCATACCGCCATCCTTCCGGTAGCCGGTTATCAACTCACCAGAGATGTTGCAATCGGTCTGGGGCTGCCATTTGATGTAGCTGAAGAAATGAAGAAAAGATACGGCAGCGTGATGTCCATATATGAAGGTGCGGCGGAATCAACCAGTCCGTTAAGTGAAGACGGACACGGAGCTTCATATCAGGACCTGTATGACATTCTCCGGGCGCGGGTTGAGGAAATCATACGGCTTATCCTTCTCGAACTGCCACGCTCTGAATATGAATCGCTTGTACCCGCCGGACTGGTACTCACCGGAGGCAGCTCCAATCTTTCCGGTATCGATGCTCTCGGACGCGAGATACTGCGGCTCCCGGTAAGAGTAGGCACTCCGGACAATATATCCGGCATCAATGATGCTCTTCGTGACCCGGCGTACGCTACGAGCGTTGGTCTCTTAATGTGGGGAGCGAAGAACGACAGGTCGCCGAATTGGAAATCCAACAGGTGGGGTATCAGTTTCCGGCGGCTGGCATCCCAGATAAAGAGCCTGTTCCGATAGGTTCTCGCCGGTAAATAACTATTAACACAAAGCGAAGATAAGGAGGATAAGTAAGATGGCAAAATCAAGCTTCGCCCTTAGCCCGGCTAAGATTAAGGTTATCGGCCTTGGAGGTGGCGGCTGCAACGCCGTTACCCGTATGGTCCAGGAAGAAATTCAAGGTGTAGAATTCATCGCCATGAATACCGATGCCCAGGCGATGGCGCTGACCGAAGCACCCACCCGTATCCAGCTCGGAGAGAGACTCACCAAAGGGTTGGGTGTAGGCGGCGACCATGGTATCGGCCAGAAAGCAGCCGAGGAAAGCCGCGACGATATCAAGGAGGTTATCGCAGGGGCTGATATGGTATTCATCACCGGCGGCATGGGTGGCGGTACCGGCACCGGGGCTGCTCCCGTTGTTGCCGAAATAGCCAAACAGAGCGGCGCTCTCACTATTGCGGTGGTTACCAAACCTTTTACTTTTGAAGGAGCGCACCGCTGCGAGGTAGCAGATGACGGCATCAAGCAACTGCTAGATAAAGTAGATACCCTGATTATTATCCCTAATGACCGTCTGCTTGACCTCTGTGACCAGAAAACGGGTGTGGATAATGCCTTCAGGATGGCTGACGATGTGCTGAGACACGGTGTCCAGGCTATATCTGAAGTCATTACCGTCCCCGGGGTAATTAACCTCGACTTTGCCGATGTCAAGGCAGTGATGAAGGACGCCGGCCCGGCCTGGATGTCTATAGGCAGAGGGTCAGGTCAAAACCGGGCGGTAGACGCAGCCAAGGAAGCTTTAGCCAGTCCCCTGCTGGATGTCTCTGCTTCGGGTTCAAAGGGAGTGCTGTTCAACGTCGTCGGCGGTACCAGCCTTACCCTTTACGAAGTCAACGAAGCAGCCGAGGTAATTAAACAGGCGGTTGACCCCGAAGCCAATATAATCTTCGGTGTCGCCCATGATGCCAGTATGGACAAGGACCTTAAGATTACCTTGATTGCCACCGGATTCGTTAACAAGGAAGGCATGGCCGGACTGGGTAGAGATGAGGAACTAGCCAACTTCCTGACAAGCTTGAAAAAGAGTGAAGATGAGCTGGATGTTCCTTCCTTCCTGCGCCGGCCGCTATTCAGCCACCGGCGGCAGGTAGTAACTCCGTCCATGAAAGCTACGAGATCACCATTAGAGACTCCTTCTCAATAGTTTCTCGGGAAATCTGCCAAATAATAAAGGTCGGCACAGAAGACTAGCTTTTGTGGGGTAGATAACTGAGAACAAGAAGGCTGTAGGAAAAACCTACAGCCTTCTTGTCTTTCCAGGACCGTTTTTAAGCAAATCAAGACTACGGAAAAATTGTCGGAAACACTTGACAAACACTATATATTGTGGTATCTTCTCTCTGTTATCCTATATAATGTAGAGTGTAGCTATGAATTGTCCTTTTTGCGGATATGATGATTCCAAGGTCATAGATTCCCGCGATGTGAACGACGGCATACGCCGCCGGCGCCAGTGCCTGAGCTGTAACTCCCGCTTCACCACCTATGAGCGCCTGCAGCCGGCAAGCCTTTTTGTGATTAAAAAAGACCAGCGGCGTGAAGAGTTCAACAGGGACAAGCTCCTCACCGGCATCCGTAAAGCCTGTGAAAAACGGCCTCTGCCTACGGGAGCCATTGACAAGCTGACCGACGACATAGAAGCCGAGCTTGACAGCCAGGGCAAGGCGGAGATACCCGGCACCGTAATCGGCGATATGGTAATGGAGAGGCTAAAGCAACTCGACAACATTGCCTATATCCGGTTTGCCAGCGTCTATCGGGACTTCGCCGATATTACCGCCCTGAAGCGTGAAATAGATAACCTGGTCAGTGGTGAGCCGGTATCCCGTCCTACCAGCCAGCTACCGTTAATCCCCACCGAGGAACTTGAAACGCCCTCCCGGAAACGCCAGAGAGTGCGGAAATGAACAAAAGTAATCAATCGGAAAACAAACGCTTGACCGAGCTTAATCGAACTGAGATTCTGAGGGCTGTTGTTGCCGATGCCGAGTCTATGGGCCTGCGTGATAAAGATAAAATAGAGCAGCTTACCAGCCGGGTAATCGAACGCCTGGAACAGCCGCAGACTCTGCCCGGGATGGAAGACATGGTACCCCGGTCTCAGCTTCAGCGGAGACGGCTGCCCAGCCGCGCTGAAATCCGCGCCATTGTAAATGAAATCCTGAAGGCTGATGAACCGGCAAAAACGGACAAAACTGAAACCGAAAAAGAAGAAATTTCCGCGTCAGAGCCGGAAAGGCAACAGGACAGCAAGGAAAAGGAGGCAAGACCTATGACAGAGCATAATACGCAGGTTAAACCGGAGGTCCAACCTGCTCAGGGTATTAACCTTACCGAAAACGCCCTTCGGGTCCTCGAGAGAAGGTACCTGAAAAAAGACGGCAAGGGACAGGTCATAGAGACCCCCGAGGAGATGTTCCGCCGCGTGGCAAAGGCTATTGCCTCCGCCGAACTCACCTATGATTCTGAGGCAGACGCCAGCGCCAGAGAAGAAGAATTCTACAGGTTGATGGCCGACCTTGATTTTCTGCCCAACTCCCCTACCCTGATGAACGCCGGACGGGAGCTGGGGCAGCTATCGGCCTGCTTTGTCCTTCCCGTTGAGGACTCGATGGAATCTATCTTCGATGCCGTAAAGAATACCGCCCTCATTCACAAGAGCGGCGGCGGGACCGGTTTTTCCTTTTCCAGGTTGAGACCGGAGACGGACAGGGTCGGTTCTACCGGCGGTGTCGCCAGCGGTCCCGTTTCATTCATGCGGGCTTTCGATACCGCTACCGATGTCATCAAGCAGGGCGGTATGCGCCGCGGAGCGAATATGGCAATCCTCAATGTCGACCACCCCGACATCGAGAAATTCATTCATGCCAAGGAAGACATGAACGTCCTGACCAACTTCAATCTATCGGTAGCCGTGACCAACGAATTTATGGAAGCGGTAAAAGCCGGCACTGAATACGACCTGATAAACCCGCACACCGGAGAGGTCCAGGCAAAAGCCAATGCCAGAGAGATATTCGACAAGATAGTGGCGATGGCCTGGAAGACCGGCGACCCCGGCATTGTCTTCATTGACCAGATAAACGATTATAATCCGACTCCGCAACTGGGCAAGATTGAAAGCACCAATCCCTGCGGCGAGCAGCCCCTGCTTCCCTACGAGTCGTGCAATCTCGGCTCAATCAACCTGAGCCGCATGCTGAGGAGTACAGACGGCACCCCGGAGATTGACTATGAAAAGCTGTCAGGGACGGTAAAGACGGCGGTCAGGTTCCTGGACAACGTTATTGACGTCAACAAGTTCCCCCTGCCGGAAATAGCGGAAATGACAAGGAAAACAAGGAAGATAGGGCTGGGGGTAATGGGCTTTGCCGATATGCTAATCCAGATGGGCATTCCCTATGACTCGGAGGAAGCTCTGGAGGTTGCCGGGAAAATTATGCAGTTCGTCAACGACGAGGCATTCAAAGCCTCGGCGGAACTGGCTGAGGAACGGGGGGTCTTCCCTGCCTTTGAAGGCAGCGTCTACGATACTACCGGTGGGCTCAGACCGAGAAACGCTTCCTGCACGACAATCGCTCCCACCGGCACCCTGAGCATAATCGCCGGCTGCTCAAGCGGCATCGAGCCTCTTTTTGCCCTCAGCTATATTCACAATATCCTCGACGGCGCCCAGATGGTAGAGGTAAACTCCTTCTTCGAGGAAGCCGCCAGAAACGGAGGGTTTTACTCCGAGGAGCTGATGCAGCAGCTTGCCACCGGGACTCAGCTCCACACTATGGACGGTATTCCCGGGGATATAAAGCAGTTATTCGTCACCGCCCACGAGATAAGCCCGGAGTGGCATATCAAAATGCAGGCGGCTTTCCAGAAATCAACCCACAACGCGGTATCCAAAACGGTAAACTTTTCCGAAGATGCTGCCGAAGAAGATATAGCCAACGTGTACCTGATGGCTTACGAACAGGAGCTTAAAGGAATAACCATTTACCGGGATAAAAGCCGCGAGATGCAGCCGCTGAGCACCGCTCCGGTGGAGAAAAAAGAGGAAAAAACCGTTATCTCGCCCAGGGAAAGATCGAAGGTTACAACAGGTACAACTGAAAAGGTAACCACCGGCTGCGGTCACATCTACGTAACGGTGAACTCAGATAAGCAGGGCCTTTTTGAAGTATTCTCTACCCTTGGAAAGGCCGGCGGCTGCGCCACAGCCCAGCTTGAAGCCACCTGCCGTCTCATCACCCTAGCATTGAGGTCCGGAGTCAATGTCGCCTCAGTGGTAAAACAGTTAAGGGGCATTCGGTGCCCGTCAATTGCCTGGGAACATGGCAAAGCTGTCCTTTCCTGCGCCGACGCTATCGCTATGGTCCTTGAAAAACACACAAAAGGGGATACCGATAGCAGCGAAAACAGCAACGGTGAAACCGTCAATATCCCGGAGGAGTACGGTCCGCCCAGGAATGTAGCCGGACAGTGCCCCGACTGCGGCAGTCTCCTCGCCTACCAGGAAGGCTG
>CAZOUZ010000010.1:0-6639 GCA_964583115.1 uncultured Dehalococcoidales bacterium | reverse complement strand
ATGTAGCCGGACAGTGCCCCGACTGCGGCAGTCTCCTCGCCTACCAGGAAGGCTGTTTCGTCTGCCATAGCTGCGGATATACCAAGTGCTAGTGAAGAGGAGGTCGTGAAGATGGCAAAAAGTCAATATGAATACGGAAGGGAAAAAGAACTAAAAGTAGCTCGTTCTCTAAGAGCAAGAGGAGCTAGTGTAAAGGTTAGCAAAGGAAGCAAGGGAGCAGCAGACTTAAAAGCTACGTTCTCAACTGGTAAAATATGGAATATTCAAGTCAAGGCAAGTAGAAAAGGAACACCAGCGTCCCCTTCAACAAAGGACTTAGGAAGATTAAAGCAAAGTGCAACAATGAGTCGTGCTACACCGGTGATAGCCAAAGTAACTACTAGCAAGATAACATATAGTTCGGCACGTTCTGGACGAACAGTTTCACCATCTAAGAGAAAAAAATAGGTATAAGATGACACATTCTGATGATTTAGATGAGCTTGACAGAGTTGTCAAGAACCTATCTAGAGAAGGAAACTTAAAGAGTATTACAGTCAATACTCCGAGTGGTTATGTCGTTGAAATAAGTGAGGTAAAATACCAGGAAGCCGCTAAGGATAATCGCAATCCAATCACACAGATAATTAATGTTACGTCAAAAGCTACTTCTATTGCAGAATCTTCGTCATCAGTATCACAAGAAATAAAAAATATCATACGGCAGCTTGAGGATTCAAATTTATCGCCTAGAAAGCTTTCTGAGGCAAAGAAGAATCTTAATCAACTAGAAAATGAGCTTGATAAGCCTAGCCCGGACGAAAAAGTAATCCGCAGGATTATGCGTTGGGCCTCAAATTTTAACTTAGAACTTGCACTGAGAATAGCAGTCCTTGTAAGCGAATTACTTTCCGTGTAGAGGGAGAGTAGATAATCAAACCAGTTGTTTTCACTTTGACAAGCACAGCCGGCAATGATATGTTGGCAACTATAGAAACGTCCCCTATAAGGAGGCAAGTATGGAGGTCGGAGGCAGTGTCCCGGAGAGTGTCGTAGTGCTGGAGCCGGGAGTGGGTTCCAGCTACGGAAACGGCTGAAAACAGCTCTGGAAACATTTCCTCGAGCTGTTCCTGATACTAATTATAGCTTTCGTAATCAGTCTCCCTTCCGGAATGGGCAGCTGGACAAATAACAACACCTTTACCATATTAAGCTTTCTTGGAATCGTCTATAGCATTTTAGTCCAAAACCCGTTAAGTTTCGGCGTTTCATTTGCCTATCTCAAGGCAGCCAAGGGAGAGAGGCTTGAGATAAAAGACATGTTCGAAGCATTCCAGAACTACTGGAATGCCGTCCTGGCAAGCCTGCTTACCGGCGTTATAGTCGGCATCGGATTCCTTCTCCTGATAGTACCGGGCATAATATTTGCTTGCAAGCTGGCTTTTGTACCCCTCCTGGTAGTGGAATGGAAAATGGACGCCATAGCGGCTGTCAAGGAGAGCTGGCGGATGACCGACGGTCATGCCCTGGAAGTATTTGCTATCGGATTACTGGCAATCCCTATCTTCATCGCCGGGTTTATCTGCTTCGGCGTGGGAGTAATTATCTCCATAATGTGGGTCAGCCTGGCTATAGCTTCACTCTACCATGCCGTCAGTCTGCAACACAGGATATCCCTGCAACGGCCAGTATAGTCATACCTTCTCCGGCTGGCACTTCGGGCAGAAATAGCTGCCCCTGCCGCGGACGACTATCCTTTCGACAGGCGTGCCGCAGACCAGGCAGGGCTTACCGCCGCGGTGGGCGACCCTGAACTCAAAGTGCGCCGTGCCTTTCGAGCCGTCGGGGCGGAAGTAGGTACTGACACTGGCGCCCTTGTTCTCGATAGCCGCCCGCAGTATCCGGCGGATTGCCCGGTAAAGACGCTCTATCTCTTCCCGGGAAAGGCTTTTCGCCGACCTCACCGGGTGAATTCCGGCAGCGAACAGGGCTTCATCGGCATACATACTGCCGATTCCGGCAACCAGGTTTTGCTCGCAGAGCAGCGCCTTCATCGGCGCTTTACGCTTTGCCAGACGCCGGGCCAGCACCTGAGCGGTAAAATCAGCTTCGAGCGGCTCGGGACCGAGCTTGCCGACGATTCTGTCCCTGTCTTCCACCAGCCGCATAGCCCCGAACTTACGCGGGTCGCGGAAGAAAACACCGTTGCCGTCATCGAGGTGAATTACCGCCCGGGTGAATCTGGGCGGCTCTTCAGTGCTTTTCTGCACAATCAGGGAGCCGGTCATTTTCAGGTGGATGATTAAATAATCACCGCCGCTCAGGAAAAATATCATATATTTACCGCGCCTGGCGATACCGAGTATCCTCTGCCCGGTAAGACCGGAGCAGAACTCTGCGGCGGAGGGTTCCTTGACTATCCCTTCCCAGAACAGGGTGATACCGGTGATACTGCGCCCGGTAACATGGGGCAAAAGCTCGTTTTTTACCGTCTCCACTTCAGGCAGTTCTGGCATCTTTGCTGCTCATTCCTTTCTCGTTTACCGAAATCCACTGCGAAAAGGTCATTTAGCTTACAACCGGACTCGACTTACCCTGAGCCGTCGGCAGGGTCAGTACCAAGACTATACCGATTACAGCTATGACACCCAGGGCAAGCCATATAGGACTGTAGGTCCCATACTCATCGAATACCCATCCGGCTGCCAGAGGGCCTATCATCAGCCCGACCGTAGTAAAAACGCTCATAAAACCGAGGACCGTGCCGAACCTCCTGATACCGAAATATTCCCTGATAATAGGCGCCCTTAACGGCGTCATTCCGCCGGAGCCAAGGCCAAAACTAATGATAAAGAATATCATCAGCATTAAAGATATACTACCGGTAAGACCGATAAGCCAGAAGAGAAACAGGCCGATGCTTTTCAGACAAAGAGATGCCGCCACGACATACTTCTTCGGGAAAATATCAGCCAACCATCCAAACGGTATGCGCGCGCCGAGGCTTACCAGGGGCAGGGCCATAGCTACCACACCGGCGGTCCCCCTCTCCACTCCCAGGCTTTCCAGATAAGGCATCACGTGCGTCTGCATTGCCATCATTACCGCTATCTGAACCATAAAGAAAAGCCCTAGCTGCCAGAAAGCACGCATCTTCAACGCCTGCCGCGGACTGACATCGATATCCTGAACCTCAGAGTCGCCTGAACTCCGCGTATCATCCGGGGGTTTCCCGTCAGGTAACATACCGTAGTCTTCCGGCCTGTTACGGAAAACAAGAGATAAGGGTAAGCCCAGCAGATATGTGCCAACAGCCAGGATAGCCAGGGCGCCCTGTACACCGTACATATCAATCATTTTAACGATTAAAGGAATCAACGACCCGCCGATGCCCATACCCATAGCCATCACTCCGTTTGCCTTGCCGATATCTTTCCTGAACCACCTCGCCACAACTACAGTCGGGACCATCTGGACTCCCAGGGAACTACCCAGTCCGATAACCAGGAAAGAAGCGTAGAAAAGGGGCAGAGTATCCGCCCGGCTAAGAAGGAATAGTCCCAGTCCCCAGATGACTATTCCAACCGGCACCAGTATCCGGGCAGGCCAGCGGTCAACGATGAACCCGAGCAACGGATTCAGAGCGCCCATTTCCATACCCCGAATAGACGTCGCCAGTGAGATTTGAGCATAGCTCCAGCCGTAAGCAACCGCTATGGGGCCGATGAAAGCAGTGAACCCGTAAACAAGCGCTCCACTGTTATAGGTCATCAGCAGCAGGCCGGCCCCTACTATGTACCACCCAAAGAAAAGTTTCTTCATTTCTTATTGCTTTCGAGTTTTACCTGATTCTCGCAGATATAAAAGTAACCGGCCGCACATCCGGTCAGGCACTGTATTAGCTATATCCACCCCGGCCCCGGCTAGTCTTTCAATTCCGCCCAGTTCCGTCCGCTGGCGATATCCACCTTCAGGGGAATACTGAGCTCCAGGGCGGCGGACATTGTTTCGGGGACAAGCCGGCTCATCTCGTCAACTTCGTCCTCCGGCACTTCAAAGAGGAGCTCATCGTGCACCTGAAGCAGCATCTTGCTCTTCAGGCGGCGTTCATCCATCTCACGGTACAGGTTGACCATAGCTACCTTGATGATATCGGCCGAGGTGCCCTGCACCGGCATATTTATCGCCATCCGCTCGGCGGCTTCCCTTACCTGCCGGTTTGGAGAGTTAATTTCGGGAATAGAGCGTCTCCTGCCCAGCAGCGTCTGGACATAGCCGGTGTCCCTCGCCTGCTGCTTGGTCGCTTCAAGGTACTTCTTTATGCCCGGATATTTCTCAAAGTAGGCGGCAATGAACTTCGTAGCTTCCTCGCGTGAAAGCTCGGTCGCCTGCTCCAGGCCGTAATCGCTCATACCGTAAATAACGCCGAAATTCACCGTTTTAGCCACCCGGCGCATATCGGCGGTCACCTGTGAAGCATCCACGCCGAAGAGCTGGCTGGCTGTGGCAGAGTGAATATCCTCATCGTGCTTGAAGGCACTGACAAGGTTCTCATCCTGAGAGAGATGGGCAAGGGAGCGCAGGTCAATCTGCGAGTAATCTCCGCTCAGCAGATAAGAACCGGACGGAGCGGTAAACGCCTGCCTTACCTGTTTCCCCAGCTCGCCGCGAATCGGGATATTCTGCAGATTGGGGTCGCTCGAAGAAAGCCGCCCGGTGGTCGTTCTGGTCTGATTGAAGCTGGTATGCAGCCGTCCCGTTTTTGGGTTAATCAGGCCGGGAAGAGCGTCGATATAGGTCGATTTCAGCTTGGACAACTGGCGGTAGTCCATAATGTTCTCTATTATCGGGTGAGCTCCGCGCAGTCTTTCCAGGACCGCGGCGGCGGTAGAGTAGCCGCTTTTTCTCTTCTGCCCCGCCGGCAGTCCAAGCTCCTCGAAAAGCACCGAGCCAAGCTGCTTCGGAGAGTTTATGTTGAACTGGTGACCGGCATCATTATATATCTCAACCTCAAGTTCGAGCAGTTGCCCGCCAAGGCCACGCGCCATCTGCCCCAGCAATGCCGTATCAAGGGCTATCCCGTTCCTCTCCATATCGATTAGCACCGGCACCAGCGGCATCTCGACCTCGGAAAAAAGATTCCACAAGTCCGAGCGGTGGAGGTCAGGGTCCAGCAGCTCGGCCAGTCTTAAAGTCATATCGGCATCGGCGCAGGCGTAACCGGCAACCCGCTCTATCTCCACCTGTGACATCGAGAGCTGTTTCGCTCCCGAGCCGATAAGCTCGGAAATAGGCGTCATCTCGATTCCCAACCTGCCGAAAGCGAGGGCTTTCAGACCAAGAGATTTCTCGCTGAGCAGGTAAGCCGCCACCATGGTATCAAAGGTAAGATTATTGACATTTATTCCGTACTCGGCAAGCACGGTCATATCATACTTCCCGTTGTGGGCAACTTTTGCCAGGGCAGGGTCTTCAAGGACAGGTTTAAGGCGTCCGATAACATAGTCCAGCGGAAGCTGCTCCACCTGCCCCCAGCCGACATGACCGACCGGGATATAATAAGCCTCGCCCGGGGCTGCCGAAAGCGATACCCCGACAAGCTGAGCGGACATAGCGTTCAGGCTGGTCGTTTCCAGGTCGAAGGCTAGGGTTTTCGCCGACGACAGTTTGCCCAGCAGCTCATCCATAGCCGGCTCTTTGTCCACCGTATGGTAGTCCTGCTCGGGAAGCGGCCCGGCTTCTATCTCAACCAGGGAGCCCTGCTCAGCAACCTCTCCTCCCGGCAGCTTCGCCAGCAACTGGCGAAACGCAAGCTCCCGAAAAAGCTCGACCACCTTGTTCCGGTCATAGTTGCTCACCTGGCAGCTATCGATATCGAGACTAACCGGTGCCCTGATGTCGATAGTCGCCAGCGTTTTACACTGGCGGGCAGCCTCCTCATTATCCCGCAGAATATTCCGGACTCTCTCCGGAATCACTTCGTCGATGCGGGTATAGATTTCCTCTATGGAGCCGAACTCCTGTATAAGCTTGACCGCCGTCTTGCTACCGATGCCGTTAACGCCGGGGATATTGTCCGATACGTCCCCTACCAGCGCCTTGAAGTCGGCAATATACTGCGGCTCGATACCGTATTTTTCTTTCACCGCTTCTTCATCAAAGAGCATGGTATCGCTGAAAGAGCGTCCGGGCCTGGGGTAAAGCACCTTTACTCGCGGCGATACCAGTTGCATCGTATCGGCATCGCCGGTAACGATTATGGTATCGATATCCTGCTCGCTCGCCTGCCAGCTCAGTGTCCCCAGGACATCGTCAGCCTCGTAGCCGTCCAGTTCATAGATGGGGATATTGAAAGACTCGACAAGCTGCCTTACCCTGCCGAACTGATTGATAAGCTCCTCGGGAGTGGGAGGCCGCTGGGCTTTATACTCCTCGAACATTTTATGCCTGAAAGTAGGAACAGGGGTGTCGAAGGCGATTGCGTAGCAGGTGGGTTTCAGGTCGTTTATTGCCTTGAGCAGCATCTGGGCGAAGCCGTATACGGCAGTTACCACCTCGCCTGTCCTGGAAACCGTCAGCACTCTCGGAGGTCTGGTGGAGCGGAAGGCGTGGTAGGCACGGTGTACTATCGCATTGCCGTCAAACAGCACCAGAAGCGGT
>CAZOUZ010000009.1:5495-19852 GCA_964583115.1 uncultured Dehalococcoidales bacterium | reverse complement strand
CGGAGGCGAATTTATCGAAGGGCCAGCGAGGAATCTTTACCACCACATAGTCGAGCGCCGGCTCGAAAGACGCCATTGTTTTTCCGGTCACGGCGTTGGGGATTTCATCGAGACGCTTGCCGACGGCTATCTTGGCGGCGACGCGGGCGATTGGATAGCCGGTGGCTTTGCTGGCTAACGCCGAGCTGCGGCTGACGCGGGGGTTTACCTCGATAACATAGTACTTTTTGCTCTTCGGGTCGAGGGCAAGCTGGACGTTGCAGCCGCCCTCGATGCCGAGGGCGCGGATGATTTTCAGACTGGCGGTCCTCAGCATCTGGTATTCTTTATTGGTCAGGGTCTGGCTGGGAGCGACGACGATGCTGTCCCCGGTATGCACTCCCATCGGGTCGATATTCTCCATATTACAGACGGTGATGCAGGTGTTGGCGGCATCCCGCATTACCTCGTACTCTATTTCCTTCCAGCCGGCTACCGATTCCTCGAGCAGCACCTGGTGGATAGGGCTGGCAGCCAGCCCGGCGGTAACCACCTCGGTAAGCTCCTTCATCGTGGTGGCGAAACCGCCTCCGGTGCCGCCGAGGGTATAGGCGGGGCGGACTACCAGGGGAAGACCTATTTCCCTGGCCGCTTTCCCGGCTTCTGTAAGGCTGTTTACCGTTTTGCTTTCCGGCACCGGCTCTCCGATATCGAGAAGCATCCTCTTAAATAGCTCTCTATCTTCAGCCATCCTTATCGTCTGAATCGGCGTACCCAGCGACCTGACGTTGTATTTGTCCAGGACGCCGGCATCGGCAAGGTCAACCGCCAGGTTAAGCCCGGTCTGCCCGCCGAGGGTGGGCAGCAGGCCGTCCGGCCTCTCCCGCTCGATAATGCGGGTAAGCATTTCCACCGTTAAAGGTTCAATGTAAACGATATCGGCGATATCTTCGTCGGTCATAATGGTGGCGGGATTGGAGTTCACCAGCACCGAGATTACCCCTTCCTCCCGCATTGCCTTGCACGCCTGAGTGCCGGCATAGTCGAACTCCGCCGCCTGCCCGATAATTATGGGCCCCGAACCGATAATCAAGACTTTAGATGGTTTAGTGGTCAATGGAGGTCTCCTTATGTTTTGTCTACTTCAGTTTTTCAAATTGTCACCCTGAACAAAACGAAGAGTCTTCTCGTCGCTCAGGTCACTCCAGTCGGGATTGAATGATTCGATGAGTGCAATTTTTTTCTTCCTCAACCAACCTTTTATCTGTTTTTCGCGTGCTATGGCTGACTCCACATCTGGCGTGACTTCATAATATACAAGATTAGTGAGGTCATACCGGGCGGCAAAACCGGGTATGAGCTTCGTCTTATGTTCATAGACACGGCGCTCAAGGTTATTGGTGAAACCTGTATAGAGTGTGTGAGCGTAGTTTGTTATGATATAAACATAGTACTCACTCATGAGTTGTCCTCAACACTGGAATGTGCATATTCCTGTCTTTCTGTCTATCCACTACGCTATCCCCTTCTGTCATTCTGAGCGTAGCGAAGAATCCGTCTCTTATCCACTTTACGGATTCTTCAGTCACTGCGTTCCTTCAGAATGACAAAATGCCTGCCTGATAATGATGGGCCCCGAACCGATAATCAAGACTTTAGATGGCTTAGTGGTCAAGTGTTTGTCTCCTTCTACTATGGTTTGACAGCTTTTAATATGCCGAATTCTGTTAGTTCCTTAGCGATTCTAATGAATGAACCATCCATACTCTGCGAAACAAAGCGAACACAGATTTTCTCACTAATGTTGCTAGGGAGTTTTGTGCCTGCTTGTAATAGATAAATTGTTCTATCTGGAAAAAGTTCTTGGGCTTTACCAATTTCAATCAATACGTTACCTCTAGGTATAAAACTACCTGTTTTAGTATCTTTGCCACCTTTAGTGGCTAGAATAATTGCAAAATCGGCATGTCTGGCGTACCAGTCTACATTTTCCCCGATTGACCTACCTCTACTTGGTTGCTCTTCTACTATTAAAGGTTCTATGCCAAGGGCAGCAAGATAGTTTTTTAGTTTTGTTAATGCGGGTGTTTCTCCTCCATGAGCGATAAAAGCCTTCGGTGTTTCTATGCTGGTTGAAGACTTATTTTCTTTTTCAATTAGATTTCCTTGTTCATCTCTCATTCCTTTTAAGATATCATTTCCAAGTTTTCCGATAGCTTCATTTGTGGCATCAATACAAAAAGCAAGTGCATCTCTAGATTCTCTAGATCTAGATTGTAAAAGTGCCTCGCTCCACATATCGAAGCTTTTATATGGAGTTTTAACGTACTGTTTTCCTGTAAGATTTTTTATTGTTTCTTTAAGTGCACTGCTTTTACGTAAAAGCCTTTCTCTTAGACTTTCTTTGTATCTTTCTTGGGATTTAGTAAGTTCTTTCTCTGAATCCAGCAATCTTTTATATGATTTTAATTCTTTGAGGAAGTCTTTAAGTTCGCTGATTGGCTTTTGTTTCTCAGTATTATCCATCTTTTCTACCTCACCCCCTCGTTCTTTGTATAAATCCCTCTCGCTCTCCCTTTATTTACTGTCATTCTGAGCGTAGCGAAGAATCCGTATCTTATTCACTTTACGGATTCTTCAGTCGCTACGCTCCTTCAGAATGACAGTGGGAATTTTCATTTATACCTTTATCAATTTACATTCTTTATCATCAGGACTTTTCACTTGCTATCCTTTACCATTTTTAGAAAATTATCGAAGAGGTAGGTGCTGTCCAGGGGGCCGGGGGAAGCCTCGGAGTGGTACTGGATAGCAAAGAGGGGCAGCTCTTTGTGGCGCAGGCCTTCCACGGTGCCGTCATTGAGGTTGATATGGCTGACCTCCAGCCCGTTGCGGACGGTATCCGGGTCAACGGCGTAGCCGTGGTTCTGGGCGGTTATGTAAACTTTGCCGTCGCTCAGGTCTTTTACCGGGTGGTTGCCGCCGCGGTGACCGAACTTGAGCTTGAAGGTATCGGCGCCGAAAGCGCGGGCGATAAGCTGATTGCCCAGGCAGATGCCCATAATCGGTTTTTCGCCCACAAGTTGCCTGACCGTTTCAACGGCGTAGTCGAGGAGTTTGGGGTCGCCGGGTCCCGGCGAGAGCAGGATGCCGTCCGGCTCCAGAGATAAGATTTCTTCGGCGGAGGTGGTGCAGGGCACAACGTTTACCGCGCAGTCCATCCGGGAGAGGATACGCAGTATGTTGTATTTCAGACCGCAGTCGAGAACAACGATGTTGTATTCGGGAGCTCCGGTAACGGTATCTTCTTTCCAATTGTATGGAGCACTGGTGGAGACCTGTCTGACGAAATCAATCGTGCCGTAGTTGGGCGCTTTTTTCAACCCGGCGAGCGCTTCCTCCGGTGTCTTTCCGGTGGTTATAATGCCCATCATTACCCCCACCGAGCGCAGCTTGCGGGTAATGGCGCGGGTATCGACGCCGTAGATTCCGGGGATGCCGTTTTCAGCCAGATACTCGTGTATTGTCTTATTATTCAGGTAGTGGTTTGGTTCGAGACATTCTTCCCTGACGATAAAACCACGCACCTGGATTTTCCTTGATTCTATATCAAGGTCGTTGGTGCCGTAGTTGCCGATAAGGGGATAGGTGGGGACGACAATCTGCCCGGCGTACGAGGGGTCGGTAAGTGTTTCCTGATAGCCAATCATGCTGGTATTGAAGACGACCTCGCCGGAGGTCTCCACTTCTGCGCCGAACGAATAGCCGTTATAGACGGTGCCATCTTCCAGTACCAGTATCGCTTCTTTAGTCATTTATATTAACCCTATCCTCCTGTAAAAGCCCTGAAAAATTCTGGATTTTTCAGGGAGCCCGTTTGATTTATAAAACCCCATCCCCCTGTATCCCCCTTCCCCTTATCAAGGGGAAGGGGGAAGATATTTTCTGAAGAGGGGCTTTGCCCCTCTTAAACACCCCATGATTTGCAGGGGTTTTGCTCCTCTTAGACACCTCTTTTATTATTCAGGAGACTTCGTCTCTCTTAGACATCCTTTGTCGTATAATACGGGTTTTTCTCCTCTTAGATGCCCTTTTTCCTTCGTTTTCTCCGGCTTGTTTTTGCCGGTTCTGTTTTCTCTTCAATTTTAATCCGGTCGTCTTTATAAACTATTTTCCCGCCCGATATCGTCGCCATTACCTTACCTTTTAGCCTGGTGCCGGCAAGGGGGGTGTTTTTGCCCTTTGAAACAAACGACTTTGTTTCAACCACCCACTCTTTATCAGGGTCGAAGATGGTGATATCAGCCGAAGCTCCGGCAGCCAGGGTGCCGAGTCTGCCGAATTTATCGCCGATAATCCGCGCCGGCTCACAGGTCAGCTTGGAGATAAGGGTAATCAGGGGGAGCTTACCGCCGTGCACCAGTCCCATCAGGCTGCCCAGGGCGGTCTCGAAGCCGCTGATGCCGAAGGGAGCATGTATAAAATCCCGCCGCTTTTCGGCTCCGGTGTGGGGAGCGTGGTCGGTAGCGATGATATCGATTGCACCGTCCCTGAGTCCCTCAATCAAAGCCTCTATATCTCTTTGTGTTCTCAGGGGCGGGTTTACTTTTGCGTTAGTATTGTAGCCCCTCATTTTTTCCTCGGTCAGGGTAAGGTGATGGGGCGTTGCTTCGGCGGTAACGTTGATGCCCTGCTCACTGGCACGGCGGATAATATTTACCGATTCTTCGGTGCTGACGTGGGCGATGTGCAGGTGCCCCCCGGTCAATCTCGCCAGGGCTATATCACGGGCTGTCATTATATCCTCGGCGGCCGGCGGTATGCCCGGCAAGGCGAGTTCGAAAGACACCTCACCCCGGTTCATAACGCCACCTCCGGTCAGGCCGGTATGCTCGCAGTGGTCGATTACCGGCAGACCGACCTCGTTGCTCACCCGCAGTGCCTGAATCATCAGCCCGGTATTCAGCACCGGGTCGCCGTCGTCACTGAATCCGACCACCCCGGCGGCAGCCAGTTCTTTCATCGGGGCTAATTCTTCTCCGGCTCTACCTTTAGATACACAGCCAATCGGCAGGACGCGGACAGCGCCCTCTTTTTTCGCTTCCGCCTTTACATAGGCTATAGCAGTCTTGCTGTCCAGAGGCGGGTCGGTGTTGGGCATACAGCAGACAGTAGAAAAGCCGCCTTTGGCGGCGGCTTTTGTCCCGGTGGAGATAGTCTCTTTTTCTTCAAAACCCGGCTGCCGGAGATGGCAGTGGAGGTCGATAAGCCCGGGGCAGACTACCAGTCCTCGGGCGCTAAGAAGGTCGAAGTCAGACAGGGGAGGTTCAATATCCCCCTTACCCAGCCATGATATTTTACCTCCGGCTATCAGCAGGCTGCCGGTCTCATTTATCCCCTGGGCCGGGTCGATTATATGTCCTCCCTGAATAAGTAAGGGTCGCATTGTTTACCTGGCTCCACTCAATTCGTTATTTTCCGAAACAAAGCTCATGCGTAGTGTCCCGGTTTGAAACCGTAAGCCTCGGCGTCACTTGCCGAGTTGAAAAAAATCAGGTTTTCGGGTTTTATTATTTTTGTCCAGTGACTATCGGCTTTATGGTATCTCTTGGTATCCGTCTTTCCTTCGTGCCAGTCGGAGCTGGCGACGTATTTCGGCTCGAAGCCATGCTCGCAGTAGACGCATCGCAGCGTCAGAGGGTCACGGTCAACGATTTTGAACTCAGGACTGAGGTATTTTGTTTCGGTTTCCTGTATCGAAACGCATCTTGGATTCGGGCAGACGATTCCCGACGCCCGCCGGTAAACAGGGTGTTCCGGTCCTCCGGCAGCCGGTTCTTCCGCCGGGACAGAGACCTCCTTAGCTCCGAGGAAGATGGACAGGAGAGCCATTCTTACCGGCACTCCCCGTGCCGCCTGTTTGAAATACATACTTCGCGGGTCAGCATCCACTTCATAGGCCAGCTCATCGACCCTGGGCAGCGGATGCATAACCAGCGATTTTTTGAAGGCTTTGCCCTTGAGCAGACTCTTATCTACTACCGGGAATTTTTTCTTCAATTCCTTGCCTTCTTCAGCATCAGCAAACCTTTCTTTCTGGGGCCTGGTAACGTAAAGGGCGTCAACGCCTGTCTCCAGCTCTATCTCCATACTTATACCGGGCATCATTGCCAACTGGTGCGGGCTGCTCGGGGTTGTGTAGATTGCGTCCAGGGGGAAAGGACTGCCTTTCACCTCCGGGCTTGCGGTGCCGTATTTTTCCAGTTCCCCGCCGTATTCGGTAATCAATTTTTTCAAAACGTGCTCCGGCACTTCCAGGCCGGGACTGGGACAGAACAGGATATCGGCGCCGAACTTGGCAAGAGCGAAAATCAGGGAATGTATCGTTCTCCCGTACTTCAGGTCGCCCCAGAGAGCGATTTTAAGTCCTTTTATAGTCTGCCTTTCCTTGTAGAGAGTATATAGGTCGCACAGGGTCTGCGTCGGGTGCTGGTGTCCGCCGTCACCGGCGTTTATTACCGGCACCCCGGCGTAGTCGGCAACCACTCTGGCGGCTCCTTCCCAGGGGTGCCTGATGACGATTATATCGGCGTAACTCCCGACCACCTTCGCCATATCGGCGACGCTCTCGCCCTTCGCCAGCGAGGTAGCTCCGATATCAGCGGTGCCGATTATATTACCGCCGAGCCGGTGCATTGCCGCCTCGAACGACAACCTTGTCCGGGTGCTCGGTTCAAAGAAAAGGCTTGCCATTATTTTGCCGTGGCAGACATTTAATTGTTTGTCTATCGACTCCGCCATCTCATCCGTCAGGGAGAATATCGCCTCAATCTCCGTGACGGACAGGTCGTCTATTGTTACCAGGCTTCTATCTGCCAGAGTCATCACAGTTCCTCCCGGACAAGTCTTCCCTCGGCAGGTTTACTGGAGATATCATCCCGGCCGTTTTTAATTATGACAACACCATCCATACCGTCGGTTTCCAGCAGCCTGACCCTTATCTCTTCGTTTCTTGAGCTTGGTATATTTTTGCCGACGTAATCCGCCCTGATTGGCAGCTCCCGATGACCGCGGTCTACAAGCACCGCCAGTTGAATCGACCGCGGGCGTCCGAGGTCGATAAGAGCGTCCATGGCAGCGCGGATACTGCGCCCGGTATATAAAACATCATCTACAAGCACAACGGAGTTACCGTCAATACTTACAGGAATATCAGTGTGTTGAATAACGGGCTTCTGTTCCAACGAGGAAAGGTCGTCCCGGTAAAAGCTGATGTCCAGAGCGCCAACCGGTATTTTTGAGCCCTCGAGTTCTTCCATATTGGCTGCCAGCCGGTTAGCCAGCGGCACGCCGCGAGTACGCATGCCGACCAGTATCAGGTTCTCGGTAGTCTTGTTGCGCTCTATAATCTCGTGAGCGACACGCGCCAGGCTCCGCCTGATGTCTTGCGGGGTCATTATAATTTTTTCTGTCATAAAAAAACCTCTTGCGGCTAGCAAGAGGTTTTTAGCTAAACAACTCTGTCTCCCTCCTTGCTAGCCTCTCCGGACTAACTTAAAGGTACGGATATTCTTCTTTGTTATTACTATATCACTTAACTAAAACTATTGCAACACTTTTTGCTTTGTTGCCTTAGTAAGTAAACAGGTCGAGGCCGCCCATTACGTGTACGTCCTGACCGGTGATATACTTTGCCTGCTCCGATACCAGATAAGTAACAATGTTGGCGACGTCGGCAGGTTCACCAAACTCACGCATGGCTATCTTGGCCTTGATGCGCTGAAACATCTCGGATTCGTTTATACGCCCGCCGCTGGTATCAATGACACCCAGGGTTACCGTGTTGGCAGTGATGCCGACTCTGGCACCCTCGAGGGCGGCCGTCTTTGCCAGGGCAATAACCCCGGCTTTAGCCGCCGAGTAGTTCGCCTGTCCGAATCCGCCTAATACACCGGCTATCGAGGAGATATTTACGATACGTCCCCATTTCTTCTCGACCATCGTCTCCCAGACTTCTTTTATCCAGTGCCAGGGACCGTCGAGGTCTATTTTCAGAAGGTTCTGCCAGTCTTCAACCGAGGTCTTTTCAATACGGCCGCCCCCTCTGAGCAGTGCCGCATTGTTTACCAGAATATCTACGGGGCCCAGTTCCGAATTAATCCTGGCGACGGTGTCCTTCACCTGCTGGTAGTCCCTCTGGTCGGCTTTGTAAGCTATTGCCTTTACTCCCATCCCGGCTACTTCTTTGGCTATTGCCTCAGCTCCTTCTACCATGATATCGACACAGGCTATATTGGCACCCTCTTTAGCCATCGCCGTAGCAATTGCCTCTCCCATCGCTCCTTTACGATTGGTACCGGTAACAATAGCTACTTTCCCCTTCAGTCCGAAATCCATGTCTCAGCCTCCTCTTAAATAATTGGGTACCTACGGCTATTTACCTGCCCTATATCCGGCTTAGAGCCATACTATACCTTGACACGAATGAAGTCAATCCCTTTTTATGTACAGTCAGGTCGGTTTTTGCAAAGAAAAACACCGCCGCTTTCATTTGACAAACCGCAAGCTAACATCATAGAATTTTAAAGATTTTCCAGTCGAATTTCTCCACAAAAGAGTTTCTATGCTACCGGAAGAAATAAAAAGCCTCGTCGGCCAGGTTTTCAGCACCAGCATCTTTGAAGTTGAAAAAGAATCAATCAGAAGATTTGCCGACGCTGTAGGTGATATGAACCCGCTCTACCGGGATGCGGAGTATGCCGGGAAGTCGAGGTACGGCTCGATTATCGCTCCGCCGGGATTTATCTCGTCGGTGTGGTTCTGGGAAAGCCCGTCTGAAAAGGGCACGGAAGCGCCGGGGACTGAATCTCCGGGTTTGTTCGGTCTGATAGACGCTTTAGCCCGGGCCGGCTACCGGAGTACCCTTGACAGCGGGATAGATTACGAGTTCTTTCAACCGGTCCGGGCGGGAGATACGATAAAGTCCACATCGGTTATTAAAGATATCAAGGAACGTAAGAGCGAGGACGGGAATATGGTCTTCCTGGTCACCGATACCACTTACACAAATCAAAACGGAGATAAAGTGGCAACGACACGCTGGATGACTATCCACCGTTAAGTAAAAAAATTATTGCAGGGAAACAATGGCCGAGCAGTTATTCTGGAAAGAAATTGAAGTAGATATGGAAATCCCTCCCCTGTCCAAGATAGCGACTACCCGGACGCTAGTGGAGTGGGCGGGGGCTTCGGGTGACTTCAATCCCGTACACTATGATATGCCTTTTGCGGAAGCCTCGGGACTGGACGGGCCGATTGTCCAGGGGGCGCTGAAACGCCAGTGGCTCGTCCAGTTCATCACCGGCTGGATGGGAGATGAGGGAACGCTGAAAAAATTTTCCTGCAAGTACCGGGCGCTGGACTACCCGCGCAATATGAAAACAATGACCGAACCCGAAGACGGAGAGACCTGGTTGTGCAAGGGTAAGGTCAAGAAGAAGTACGAGAGTGACGGAGAGTCCCTCGTGGAATGCGCTGTCTGGGTCGAGAACGGGAAAGGTGAGGTGACAACCGAGGGCAAAGCGATAGTAGCCCTGCCCTGACAACAGTCCGGAGTTGTTGCCTTTAAAAAATGTTTTAAGGGAGAGTGCGCTATTAGCGATATATTAAAAGGAAAAGCGGCAGTGATTACCGGCGCCGGCAGGGGTCTGGGCAAAGCATTCGCCCTCGCCTTTGCCGAGCAGGGAGCCAGGGTGGTGGTCAATGACCTGGGCGTGGAGCTTGACGGCAGCAGTACCGGGAATGCCCCGGCGGATGAGGTGGCGGCTGAAATCAGGGCGAAGGGCGGCGAGGCTGTAGTCAATTACGAATCGGTAACCACCGTCGAGGGCGGAGAAAATATTATAAAGACCTGTGTCGATAGTTTCGGCAGGATTGACATTCTGGTCAACAATGCCGGTATCCTTAGAGACCGGATGGTCTATAACATGAGTCCCGAGGAATGGGATACCGTTATCAAGGTACATCTCTACGGCGCTTTTAACTGCACCAGACCGGCGTCCGTTTTGATGAGACAGCAGAAGAGCGGGCGGATAATCAATATAACCTCCCCTACGGCGCTGAGCGGGCTACCGGGGCAGTCGAACTACGGCGCAGCCAAGGCGGGAATCCTCGGCTTTACGCGGGTAATCTCCCGTGAACTGGGCAGGTCCGGCATAACGGTGAACGCCTTCTGCCCCGTGGCTGCCACCAGAATGACCGACACACTGGGAGAAGAAGCGAGGCAGAGGATGCCGGCACCGGAAGACAACACCGCAATCGTGGTCTTTCTGGCTTCCGATGCCGCAGCTAACATCAACGGGCAGACTATCGCCTGTACCGGCGGGCAAATAGCCCTGTATACTCCCAGTCCGACGATTATACGGAGCATCCACAAGGACGGACGGTGGACGGTCGACGAGCTGCTGCGCGTTATACCGACTACTCTTGCCGCAAATATGGTGAATCCGGCTCCACCCAAACCGCCGGAGAAGGGCTAGACAGCAGGTATCTATGTCATCAGGCATTTAAATATAGAAAGCTGAGGAGAGGACAAAAAATGACCGATTTACTTAAAGACAGAGTAGCTATAGTTACCGGCTCGGGACAGGGAATCGGGCGGGCTATAGCAATTGCTCTGGCGCAGGAAGGCGCCAGGGTGGTGACCAATAACCGGCGGCCCGGCTCGGAAGGCGGAGATGCGGAGACCACCGCCAAACAGATTGCGGATATGGGCGGCGAAGCCGCACCCTTTTACGGCAGCGTCGCCGAATTTGATGTTGCCGAGAAGATTGTCCAGACTGCCGTGGACAAATTCGGCAAACTCGACATCCTTATCAACAACGCCGGCACCGACCGGCCTCACATGGTCTGGAATATGACCGAAGAAGAGTGGGACATATCGGTGGACTCCTACCTGAAAGGTACTTTTAACACCATCCGGTTCGCCACCGCCCTGATGAGAACGCAGAAATGGGGAAGGATAATAAATACGACGTCCACCGCCTGGCTGGGCACGGTAGGACACTGTAATTACGGAGCAGCCAAGGCGGGAATCGTGGGTCTTTCCAGGTCCGTAGCCAGGGAAACAGGCAGGTATGGGGTAACCTGCAACGCCTATGCGCCGACCGCATCGACCCAGTTCAGCGCCAGCCCGGAGATACAGGCAGGTTTCAAGAAGCGATATGAAGCCGGTCTGATGACCAAAGAGCGGTACGAAGAGCTGACCAACCTCCCCGACCCGATGACGCTGACGCCCTTTATAGTCTATCTCTGCAGCGACCTCGGGGCTGATATAAACGGGCAGGTCTTCGACGTAACCGGAGGCAATATCGCCATCTACTCCGAGCCGGTAAAAGTCAAGGCAATAGATAAAAAAGACGGTCTCTGGACAATGGAGGAACTGACGAAACAGGTGCCGGCATTACTTGAGGGGTATAAAAACCCGGCACCGGCAAGCAAAGAGTAGACTGCCTGAGAACACGGTAAAACTAAGCGGGCCTTCCCTGATTACCAGTCCGGGGAGGCTCGATTTTTGATTCGAACCGTCTTATCCGCCACTGCTTCAGGCACTGGGTTACTTCTTTATCGCTGAAGTCGTACCATACTTTGTAGAAATCGGCGATAAAGAACTTCGGCATAGTCCCGATGGCGCGGGTAAATATCCTGCCGGTGACCTTCTCCAGTCGCTTCATAGCGGCTTCAGAGGCGGCGGGCACAGCGGCGATTATTTCTTTCGGCTGGCGTTTGCGCAAAGATTCCACCGCCGCTTTCATGGTGAAGCCGGAAGCCAGGCCGTCATCGGTGATTATCACCGTCCTGCCCTTTACCACGGTAAGCGCTCTATTCCCGCGGTAGAGATTGGTCCGCCGGCGAATCTCTACCCTTACCCGGTTAACCTGATAGTTAATCTGGTGGGGAGTAAGTCCGAACTGCTCGACCACTTCTTCGTTGAGAATAGCCGTCCCGTCATCGGCGATAGCCCCGAAACCGGCTTCCGGTTTGAGCGGCAGAGGAATCTTGCGGGAGATAACGACATCGAAGTCAGACTCAAGAGCCAGCGCTACTTCAAGTCCCACCGGCACGCCGCCGTTGGGAATAGCCAGCACTATCACCGACTTATCCTTGTAATCACTCAGCAGCGGTGCCAACTGTCTCCCGGCATCGAACCTGTTCTCAAAGAGCGCCTGTTTTCTGGCGTAAAGCATTTACCGGTGTCTTCTTTCTATTTAATCAGCTTGAACTCAAGGACATCCACCAGACCCAGGTCGGTCAGCCTTAGCTCGGGAATTACAGGGAGAGCCACGAAAGACAGGGTCGAGAACGGCGAAGGCAGCTTCGTTCCCAGTTGAGCGGCTACCTTTTCAAGCTTCGCAAGCTCACTCACCACTGTCTCCATCGGCTCTTCGGAAAGCAGTCCGGCAACGGGTAAAGCCAGGCTGCCGAGTACCCTGCCTCCGGCAATGGCTACCAGACCGCCCTGCATTTTTTCAATCTCCCTGATAGCGGCAAAGATATCTTCATCGTTCGTGCCGACAGCAACGATGTTGTGAGAATCGTGGGCGATGGACGAGGCAAGCGCCCCCTCTTTCAGACCGAACCCGGTAACGAGTCCCAGTCCGATGTTGCCGGTGGCTTTGTGCCTTTCCACCACCGCCGCCTTCAGAAGGTCCCGGCTGATATCAGGAAGGATAACACCGTCCGCGGTTTTTACTCTCTGAAGTTTTTTCCTGGTGACTATCTGCCCCGGAATAATCTCGATAACCGGCTCGGTCTCCCCCGAAGTGGTAAGCCTTAGTGCCTTGATATCGAAGGGTTTTATCCGCACCGTACCGGATATCGCCTTGCTGCTAATTTTACCCACAGAGAATGAGGCTTTCCCTTCCCCGGCGACAGGACGCCCTTTGTAAAAGACGGTATCTATTTTAAGGGAGGGTAAATCACTCAGCACAATCAGGTTCGCCTGGTAGCCGGGAGCGATGCCGCCCAGCCCGTCCAGCCTGAAATACTCCGCCGGATTGATTGTAGCCAGTTGAATCGCCCGCACCGGGTCGAGGCCGAGAGCAATCGCTTTTCTCACCACGGCATCGATGTCGCCGTCTTTTAAAATATCAACGCAACTGCGGTCGTCAACGACGAACATACACCGCTGGTACGTCCTGTCGGTGACCAGGGGCAGCAGGGCTTCAAGGTTTTTCTCCGACGAGCCTTCTCTAATCATAATGAACATACCCCGTTCCAGCTTTTCCCTGGCTTCATCCAGAGAAACCGATTCGTGGTCGGAGTGGATACCGGCGGCGATGTAGGCGTTGAGGTCTTTGCCTCTGACCCCGGGAGCGTGTCCATCGGCAATCTTTCCCAGGGAGAGTGCGATTTTATCAAGCATACTCTCGTCGGCGCCGATGACTCCGGGATAATTCATTACTTCACCCAGTCCGATGCAGCCTTTCCACCTGAGCACCTGCCGGAGCGCCTCGGCGTCCAGGCTGGCACCCGAGGTCTCAAGGTGGGTAGCCGGCACGCAGGAAGGGGCCATCAGAAAGAGGTCGAGAGGCAAACGGCGGGCGGCGTTCATCACGTATCTCATTCCCGCCAGACCGGCGACGTTGGCGATTTCGTGGAGGTCGGTCACTATGGCGGTGGTGCCTCGCGGTACCACGGCACGGGCGTACTGGGCGACATCGAGCATCGAGCTTTCCAGGTGGACGTGCCCGTCAATAAGCCCCGGAGCCAGATACTTACCATTTAAGTTGATGACTTCCTTTGCCCTGCTGTAGTCGCCTATTCCGGCGATTTTGCCCCCGCAGACAGCCACATTGCCCCGCTCGATTTCCCCGGTAAAGACATTCACTATCCCGGCGTCAGCCAGAACAAGGTCGGCGGGAATATCACCTCTGGCTACTGCGATTAAACGACTTTTCTTCAAATTCAGCCCCCATTTTACGCCGCTATTCTTTCTTGAACATGGGCGCCCTCTTTTCGACGAAGGATACCGTGCCTTCTTTATGGTCTTCCGTTTTCAGGAGTTCCTGCCGCATAGCCATTGTGTAGTCCAGGCTGGTCTTCAAGTCCGTTTCCAGTCCTGCGTAAATAGCCTGCTTGGCATATCGAATCGCCATCAGCGGGTTCTTCGCTATCTTCTCCGCCAGCTCCCTCGCAGCATCCTCGAGTTCCTCAGGCGGTACAACCATTGTCACCATTCCGATACGCTCGGCTTCTCTGGCATCAATCATGTCGCCGGTGAAGATAAGCTGGCAGGCTTTGTCTACTCCGACCAGTCTCGGCAGAAAGTAGGCGCCGCCTCCGGCCGGTGCTATTCCCCTTCTCACGTAAGCCTCCGA
>CAZOUZ010000009.1:0-5395 GCA_964583115.1 uncultured Dehalococcoidales bacterium | reverse complement strand
GTCCCGGTGATAATTATAACTCTGACCTCATCATCTGAGGAAGCATCCTCTATCGATTCATGTATTCCACCCACTATTCCCGGTGTAAAGGCATTCATCTTGTCGGGGCGGTTCAGGGTTATGGTGGCGATGCCTCCTTCTTTTTTATAGATAACATCTTCTTCGGCCATTTTCAGACTCCCTTCCTTGCCCGGCTGACTTGTTTCATCTTTCACCTGCGCTGTACTCGTCAGGGAAGACAATCCTTTCTTTGTAATCCAGGAAAGCCGCCTTCAAAGCTTCCAGGTTAACACTGCCCATTTTAATATACACCGGACGCCGCCCGATTTCATCAGGGTTGTGGGCATCCGAGCCCTGGATGCAGGCATATTTCTTCGGGTAATTGCGTACCATTCCTTCATTCCACAAACCTTTATGCTCAGGTATGGTTATCTCCAGGGCGCTGAGATATTTGCTGGCGTGAATCCCCATTTTTGAACTGCGGGACTCGTTTGTCTCCAGAAACCCGCTGGGCCACCTTTCTATGTGAGCGGCGATAGCGATTCCTCCCCACTCATCGATTTTTTCCAGGACATATTCCGTTTTACTCTCAATCCGGGCAGTCCCGTCCCCCCACCTGCTCCTGTCTATCTGTAAATAATCGAGGAAGTCCTCCAGCCTGTTTTGAGGAGTATCCATTTCAAACAGGGCGACAAAGTGCCCGCCTTTTGTCGATAGCTCCACTCCGGGGAACACAAAGAGTCCTTTCTTTTCCGCAATTTTCCTGATGGCGTCAACTGCCCCGAAGGTATTGTGGTCTGTGATTGCAATCACCTCAAGACCGGCAGCCAGTGCCGCATCAACGATTTGCTCAGAGGTAGCGGAATCATCACTATAACAAGCCGATGTAGGGGTATGTATATGCAAATCCACTTTCCTGAATAGTAAATCGGTCACTCTGCCTGTTCATCCTCTCTCAAAGCACAGATATCCGGGAGATTACGGTATTTCTCATCGAAGTCCAGTCCGTATCCGACCAGAAACCTGTCCGGGACGGTAAAACCCAGATAGTCAACGGCAACTTCAGCCTGCCGGCGGGAAGGCTTGTCGGTTAGCACACAGAGCCTCAGGGAAGCAGGCTTTTTCTTTCTAAGGTAGTCGATAAGGAAAGCTACCGACTGCCCGGTATCAACGATATCCTCGACCACCAGCAGGTCCCTGCCTGTGACCTGAGAACGCAGGCCCTGGACAACCTTCAGCTTTCCGGCGGTGGTCCTTCCTCTGCCGTAGCTGGACAGCCCGACGAACTCGACTTCCAGGGGAAAGTCGAGAAGCCGGACGAGGTCAGCCATAAAGATAAAGGAGCCCTTCAGAATGCCTATTACCAGCGGGTTCTTGCCCTGATAGTCCTTCTCTATTTCACCCGCCAGTCTCTTAACGGCGGTCTCAATCTCTTCCCGGCTGAAAAGAATCTGGAGGTTATCCTTAAAACTCATTGTAAAGCCTTTCTTTCGTCAGTCCCATAACAGCCGCCGCTGCCTCCTCCTGAAAAAGTAGCCCAAAATCAGACCGAATACAAGCCCGCCGAGATGCGCCTGCCAGGCTACGCCGGGGACTATAATTGAGAGTATTACAAAAATTCCAATCCCCACCGCCCAGAGAGGGAGAGGAATAGGTATCGGAATTATCATAACCTTTAGTTTCGGTCTTAAAGCAATGAGCGCGCCGCACACGGCCGCAACCGCTCCTGAAGCACCGATAGCAATCGAGAAAGGGTAAGCCAGCAGCATGAAAAAAACATTTCCCACGATTCCCCCGATAAAATATACAATCAGGAATTTCCCTTCTCCGATAAGTCTTGTCAGGTGACTTCCCAGAAAGTAGAGGGTCAGCATATTGCCCGAGATATGCCAGATACGCGGAAAGGGGTCGTGGATAAACATAGCGGTTACAATAGTCCACGGCATTTGCAGGACATATGCCGGGCGGAAGCCCAGAAGATTGACAAAAAGCTCAGGCCTGATGGAAGTGGCGACATACATTAAGAGGTTGATTATTACCAGGAACCCTATCGGCCCCAGGCTGAAACCACGGTCGCTTCTATAGCTTACTCTGTAAGACATTATTTACCACAACTCTAAAAGGGGGGCTTCCATACACCTATATAATAACCTCAGAGAAGCGATTGTAGCAAGGCGGAAGGCGCGGTATATTGACGGCACCGCCTGTATTTATGTTATGATGAGAAACCAGATTCACGGGATGATATCAAACCTTTTAGTAAGTCGTGATTGGAGAACGTAACTTAATTGAACGTGCTTAAGGGTCTGGCGGTTGCTCTTCTCTGCTTTTTGCTCTTTCTCTCGCTTTCCATTTTCGGTATTGCCTTCACGGTGCAAAGCACGGCGCTGAACCCGGATTTCGTTACCTCGGAGATAAACCGGCTGGACGTATCTTCATTCGTTAACGAGTTCATGCAAATCGAATCGCCGCCGGAAGTGCCGGAGCTTGAGGAAGTAATTCATGAGACCATAGGAAAGCTCGAACCGGTAGTAAAAGAGCGGCTAGACGATACCATCCATGCCGTCTATGACTATTTCCCGAACGATACTGAGAACCTCGAACTGAACTCGGTATTGAGGGAGAATTTCCTCACCGCCGATTTTGCCGCCTCGGTAATTGATAATATTGACATATCCGAACTGGCGGGAATATTTATCAGACAGCAGCTTACCGAGGCGATACCGTTAGAGATAGAAAACCTGGACGAGTTTCTACTGGATGCCATCGATGAAGCCGAACCGGCAATCAAAGCAGAGCTGGTTGCTGTTGCCGACCCCGTTTTCGATTACATTCTCGGGCAGAGCCAGACTCTGGACGCCTCGATTTCCCTTGTCGAGGTAAAAGAAGTCCTGAAAGAAAATATCGTGCAGTCCCTGCTCGAATCACCTCCGCCGGAACTGGCAACACTGCCCGAGAAAATGCAGGCGGAGATGGTTAACGCTTTCTATGATGAGATGGCAGCCCAGATACCGTCCGATATTCCGCTGGATGAAAGTATCATCGGCGCCGATGTGCCGGCAAATTTCGATGAGGCGCTTAACAACGTCGAAGAAACGCTTGGGGAGGCATCAATATACGTCGGATATTTCCAGACGGTATATGTGCTCCTTATCGTCTTTATGATATTGATGGTAATCGGCGTTGTCCTGATAATCCGCGATGTGAAGATTATCACCCGCCGCCTCGGCACACCCATGATTAGCTACGGAGCAATTCAGTACGCCGCTATCTGGGCGTCCAGGTACCTGATGAGAGGGCAGATACCTTTCCCTCCGGAGATACCGGAATTTGTTAAAGCATGGGTATTCCAGTTCATAGATAATTTAATGAGACCGCTGGAGATATTCAGCCTGGCTCTCCTGATTACGGGTGTGGTGCTGGTGGTAATCTCTTACGTCTACAAAAGAAGGCAGGAACCGGAGCCAGCTTAGACTACCCGGTGCCGTTCCGGCTTTCAGCGGCGCCGCTTTCCCGCACCACAACCTTGAGCCTTTCCTGTTCTACTACGGTGACTTCGACACCGGGTTCGATTTCAGCGCCGGCGGATTTTGCCACCCAGAGCTCGCTTTTAATTCTTACCAGTCCTTCGGGACTCAGTGCGCTTATGACAATGCCCTCGGTGCCTATCATATCCGGCAGTCCGACTATTCGCCCTCTCTTCAGGGCACGGGTACCCATCTGGAAGGTAAAGATAGAATAGGCAGCCCAGATGACCATTATTACTACCATAGCCCACAACGGAATCTCGATATCAAGCTGAGGCAAGCCCCAGAGCACGACTACCACTATGGCGGCCTCTTCCAGTATGGTGCTTATAATTGCCAGTATAAGTCTGCCTGCCATCTCTCCTCCGCAATCATTATAACAGGATAGTCCTGTTGCGGATACTCAAATACGGGTGCTATAATCCTTACGTATCCCCTCATAAACAACTCCGGAGGCAGATTATGAAGTTAAGTCGTGAAGAAGTATTACATATCTCTCTTCTTGCCCGGGTAGGCTTGACCGATGAAGAGGTGGACCGGCTCAGCGAGCAGCTTTCCAACATATTCGAGAACTTCGAGGTGCTTCAGCAGGTAGATACCACCGATATCCCTCCTACCGCCCAGTCCATAGCCCTTCAGAATGTTACCAGCGATGACGAAGTAGCCCCCTCTCTATCCCCGAACGAGGTCCTTGCCAATGCTCCGCAAAAAGAGGAGGACTTCTTCAGAGTGCGAGCCGTGCTTGAATAAACGTGTTTCCAGCAGGGGGTTGAATATGGAAAAGACATTTGGCATCGTTCCGGCTTCATCGGCACCTCTTATCACCATGGCGGCAATCAGCCTGGTTCTGCTCCTTATCCTCGGACTTTTCATCTTTATCGGGTACTCGTCGAGAAATGCGAAGTTCGAGGTGAGCGACCAGGGGCTCAGAATAACGGGGGGTATTTACGGAAGGTTCATACCGAGGGAAGCTATCGTTGCCGGTGAGGCAGAGATTATTAACCTGGAGACCAGAGAAGAGTATAAACCGAAGTTCAGGACCAACGGTGTGGGGCTTCCAGGCTACCTGGAAGGCTGGTTCAAACTCAAGAATAACGAAAAAGCCCTGCTGTTCGTGACCGACCGCTCCAGCGTTGTTTACATACCGACAACGGACAGTTATTCGGTTATGTTAAGTGCAAGTAACGCTGTGGAATTTTACGAATCGATAAAACAATGGGAGTGACGAATATTGACAGATAACTTGAACCGGTTAACCATCCATGAAGCGTATCAACTGCTTAAGTCGAGGCAGGTGTCGTCGGTCGAGCTTACCAGAGCCTGCCTGGACCGCATCGATAAGCTTGAACCGCAGGTACGGGCAATCGTTACCGTTACCGGCGAACCGGCGCTGAAACAGGCTGAAGAAGCCGACAAACTTCTGGCTGCCGGTGAAGATAATCCTCTTCTCGGCATCCCGGCGCTGATAAAAGACAATATGTGCACAGAGGGAGTTTTGACGACCTGCTCATCCAAGATGCTTGAAAACTTCGTGCCTCCGTATAATGCCACGGTGGTGGAGAAACTTAACGCTTGCGGAGCGGTAGTCGTCGGCAAAGCAAATATGGACGAGTTCGCTATGGGCTCGTCTACGGAGAACTCCGCCCTTTTTACTACCCATAACCCCTGGGACCTTTCCCGCGTTCCCGGCGGGTCGAGCGGCGGTTCGGCAGCCGCCATTGCCGCCGATGAAGCTATTTATGCCCTCGGCTCGGATACCGGCGGCAGTATCCGCCAGCCGGCCGGATTTTGCAGCGTTACCGGCTTAAAACCTACCTACGGCAGGGTAAGCCGCTACGGGCTGGTCGCCTTTGCCAGCTCCCTTGACC
>CAZOUZ010000008.1:0-19878 GCA_964583115.1 uncultured Dehalococcoidales bacterium | reverse complement strand
CCTGTACAGCATCGTAGACCCGATAGCCCAGGTAGGTCCGACGCTGAACGCACCGGATGACGGGATGGCTATCACGGTGAATCCGTCAACCGGTAAGGCATACAACGTTACCTTCAGTGTGGACCGGTACGATTCGACGTATATCGACCAGATTCAACTCCAGATTGCTACCGACGAATACTTCGAGGGTGTTGTCTACAGCGCAAACTTCGATTCTTCGGCTATCGAGGGTAACACCATATCTATGGTAGTCGGCCCGACAGGCACGGAGTACGTGATAGACGACGTTCTCTATACTAGCCTGGTTGACTTTATGCCTGGCGAGACCTATTACTGGAGAGCACGGTCCAACAATACCGAATATGGTCCGTTAATCAGTGCCTGGTCTGCCGGAAACAGCTTCGTAATCGAGCAGGCAGATACCTTCACGGTTAGTGGTCCGGCAGTCGGAGCAGCCGATGTTTCGCTTACGCCAACATTCACCTGGGCGGAGTATGAAGGGGCTATCGGATACGAAGTAATGCTGTCCGAGGACCCCACCTTCGCCATCATCGAGTGGAGCTACAACGTAGACAACAATTTCTACGCGACTGAGGAAGCCCTTAAGTACTCCACCACCTACTACTGGAGAGTGAGAGGCGTAACCGGCGAATCTGTCCTTGTCGGCAAGAGTTGGGTTACTCCTGCTGGCCCGTGGGTAACCGGTGTTTTCACCACTATGGCTGAACCTGTAGAAGAAGAAGCAGCAGAGCCGATAGTGATTACGGAGCAAGGTAAGACGGAAGTAAAGGTGGTAGAAGTACCGATAACATCTGCCCCGGTTATTCCGACATACCTGCTGTGGGTAATAGTCGGCGTTGGTGCGGTACTGGTTATCGCTTTGATTGTTCTGATAGTTAGGACCAGACGCGTAGCCTAATTAACTAACTGGTTTTGACTTGACGGGTAATCTACCCGACACGAGTAAAAGAGAGGTCGCCGAAAGGCGACCTCTCTTCTTTATGCTTTTAGAGTCTGAACAAGCCCTGCGGCTTCCCTGTTCCATAATAATAGAGGAAGTTGAAAACCCCGGTTGTTTTTTGGCCCGGTGAACCTTTAGTTTTTGCAAACTGACCCCTTGGGAATAGCGGAGTTATCCCCTTGAGCCTTTATACGTCTGAGACTTAAAGGTTAAAATCGGGAGAGGTGAGAAAAATGATAGGCGTTACCGAACGTGCCAAACAGGAGCTGAGAAGGCTACTCTATGATAAAGTGGATATGCCGCAGGCACGGTTGCGGCTGACATCCGGTGACGGAGGGCAGCTTGGTCTGGGCATAGACATAGAGCTACCCGGGGATGAGATAGTGGAGTACCAGGGCATGGGAGTGCTGGTCGTGGAGCAAGGGCTGGCTACCAGCCTTAAAGGGATTGTGCTCGATGTTGACGATACTCCCCAGGGACCCCAGCTTGTCATAGACGAGGCGTCATAGACTGTATATCGTAAGCGGCACCTGTCTTTGTATGGGCAATCAGTTGCGAGTGATGCTATAAGCCACTGGTGTCATTACAACCGGAGGCGCAAACAATTCCTCTATGCAGAGCGTCTCTGGCGTTGATTTGCACCTCTCCGGAACTTTTGAGAAAATCTCACATATTGACATTCCCTCTGGAGTAGGTTTAAAATTTCGCCGTATGGCGAAAATAAATTCAGAGTGCCATCCTTTTTCGTCAGCAGTAGTCCTTTTCACAGCTTTAGCACTGACTCTACTGATGAGTCTGCTGTATCCGGTTTCTACCGCCAGCCTGGCGGGTGCGGTCCCGGATGAAGCCAGGTGGTCCGTGGTTGATATCCCTGCCGGGGGAGAGGCGGGCGGCTGGGTGCTGGCTGGCGGTTCGAGCCTGAAGCACCTGACCATGACTGGAGACGGGACGCTGTACTGCTATGCTAACCCGTCGGGGACAAGCTACACGCTTTACAAGTCTTCCGATGGCGGCTTTAGCTGGGCCTCTGCGGGCAGGGTCACGGAGACTATAGTGGATATAGCCGCAGCCCCCGGCGCCGGTATTATTTACTATGCAACGGAATCGGATATTTATAAGTCCGTCGATGCCGGCAGCAGCTTTGACAGGTTGCCGCCGGCTCCGGGCGGGGCCGGCACCGGTAATGTAACCATAACCTGCATTGATGTTGTCAGGCCGGGCAATAGTAACATCGTCGCTGCCGGGACTTCGGATAGCGATACTTCGGAATACGGCGGCGTCTATAGCCTCGACGAAAGCGAGCTGCTCCCGGCCTGGCTGGATACGGGTATGGGCGGCTATGATGTCCGCGTGATGGCTTATTCGCCGGACTTTGCCTCTGACCGGCAGCTTGTGGCTGTGGTTACCGATGAGCAGGACACCTTTGTTACCAGCAAAGTCGGCGATGGTGATTGGAGCCAGGTTATCGGAGATGCCGGAATTGAAGGTCTGGTTCCGGTATCAGCGGCTATCGCCTTTCCTGACAACTACGACGTGGCTACTGAAGACAGCGTCCTGTTCGTGGCTATCGATACCGCCAGCGATAGCGGTGATGTCTATAAGGTTAGTGTAGTCTGGGCGCCGGGCAGCTCCACGGCTATCGACCTTGATGTCGGCGCTGCTTATAACCTGAGCGGTCTCGATGTTACCGGGCTGGACGTTAGCGGTAGCGCTGCCGATGCCATTCTGCTGGCTGGCGCTGCCGGTAGTACCCAGGTCTACAGGAGCACCGATGGCGGCGTAAGCTGGAGGAGAAGCAGCAAGGAGCCGACCGGACAGTCCGACACCTGCCTGCTTATGGCTCCTGATTTTGCCAGCAGTGGTACAGCCTATGTCGTTACCGGCGGTATTGAGAGTGCTTTTTCCCGTACTACCGATGGCGGTGTTACCTGGAACCAGGCGGGCCTGATTGATACCGGCATAAGCGGCAGTAGCATTATTGACCTGGCAGTATCTCCTGATTATGACCGGGATGGTACTCTGTTTATGCTCACTTTCGACGGAGCACACACCGAGTACAGTCTCTGGCGCAGTATGAACGCCGGGGAAAGGTGGGAAAGAGTATACAGCAGTATTCTCGATGAAGTGGACAGTATCAGCCTGGTTGAGCTTTCTCCCGGATATGGCGATGACAGCCGGGTGATGTTCCTGGCAGGCGCAAGTAATGGCGACCCGGCAATATGGAAATCAACGGATAACGGACGGACTTTCCTGTGCCTGAGAGCCCCGTACTCTGTTGACATCTGGGCGGCTGTCGATGATGATACCCTGTTTTTCGGCAGCTACAATGGCAGTAGCGGCCTTGTTTACAGCACTATAAATGGCGGTCTTTCCTATTCTACCGATTCTACCGAAGTAGCCGCCGTCGGCAGCCAGCCGCTCGCCTCTATGGCTCTCTCCCCGGACTACGAGCAGGACGGGACTATCCTGGTAGGCAATACCGACGGCTGGGTCTATTACTCGAGCGATAACGGCACATCGTTCAGACCGTTACCGGTGGATGCTGCGTCGGCTCCACTTGATGGCTCGATAACCGTCGCTTTCGATTCTGATTTCGCCAAGAATAATACCGTTTATGCCGTAAGCAGCACTGCGGACAAGGGCGTCTACCGCTTTAAAATCGACAGGAGCACCGAGTGGGAAAGGGTGGATGGCAACCTCCCGGTTGGCGGTACCCTCGGGCAGACTGCGGTATCGGCGGGCGGAGTATTGTATGCCGTTAACTCCCAGCCGGTGGATGACTCCAGTCAGGAAGGGGGAATGGAGCGTTCGCTTAATCCGTCATATTCCCTGGGACCGACTTTCGAGACGGTAACTACCGGGCTTGACGATGGCGCTACCCTCAGCGGACTCTGGCTGCGGGATAATCAGTTGTGGTCGTTTGATACCCAGAACACAAGGCTGATGACCTACATAGATAGCCTGACCCGGCAGGTTGCCCTCTCTGCACCGCTCGATGAAGCCCCGGGTATGGGGACAAGAGACGTGATGCTGGACTGGGAGACTCTGAGCGGGGCTACCGAGTATGAATGGCAACTCGATTATGATACCGATTTCTCAGCGGTGCCGTCGGATTTCGAGAGCAGTACCAGGGCCAGCTCGGTACGGCTGCCGGACCTTGACCTGGATACTACTTATTACTGGCGGGTAAGGGCCAGTGAGCCTGTGTTAAGCCGGTGGTCAGACAAATGGTCGTTTAATACTGCTCTGGGTAGCAGTGTCTATGCTCCTGAGCTGTTGATTCCCAAAGCCGGTGCTGTTGAGGTCTTGCTGAAGCCCCTGTTTCAATGGACTGCTCTGTCCGGAGCCGAGAGCTACGAGCTTCTTGTATCTCAGGACGCTTCTTTTTCCAGTCCGATAATTCTGAAAATCAGTGAGTATGCCCTGCCGTCTACTGCCTGGCAGAGCGATGTAAGCCTGGATTACAATACCACCTACTACTGGAAGATAAGGGCCGGCGGCTCCGGCAGCTATAGCGACTGGAGTGCCGTCAGCGTTTTCACTACTGAATTGCCGTCTGATGAGGAATCCCCGTCATCGGAACTGCCGCCTTTGTCATCGACGCCGTTGCTTTCTTCTCCCTCCCCCTCACCGGAGCTGCCGTCACCGCCGCCCTCGCCATCCCCGTCAACACCGGAAGTCCAGCAGGCCTTCCCTGAGTGGATGATGTACCTGGGTGGTGCTTTACTGCTGACGATAGTGATACTGCTGGTTACCCTGCTGGTGATGGTAGCGGGAATAAGGCGGCCGTAGTCTCTATGGAGAGCCTCAGCTTTGTTTGTAAAAGGCTCTCCTGCCCAGTACCTCCTGCTTTGTGTACCAGTTCTGGACGATTTCAACCGCTTCATCCGGCTGGTCGCAGACCCGCAGCAGACCGAAGTCTTCTTCGGAGATAAATTTTCTGGCCAGGGCGGCGCTCCGCAGCCAGTCTAAAAATCCCTTCCAGTATTCACTATCGAACAATACAACCGGAAAAGGCTTTATCTTGAGAGTCTGCATCAGGGTTATTACCTCGGTCAGCTCGTCGAGCGTACCCATCCCGCCCGGTATTATTATAAAGGCGCTGGCGTATTTCACCAGCATAACCTTGCGGACAAAAAAGTGGTGAAAGGTTACTGTTTTTGAGGTGTAGTCATTACATACCTGCTCTTCGGGCAGTTCGATGTTGAGTCCGACCGAGGTGGTGCCGGCTCTGAGTGCGCCCTTATTGGCTGCCTCCATTACCCCCGGTCCGCCGCCGGTAATAATCGAAAAGCCGAGCTCGCCGAGGCGGTAGGCTATTTCTTCAGTCTCGGCATAGAGCTTTTCGGTGGCGGCTAATCGGGCCGAACCATAGATAGTAACCGCTGGTTCGATGCCGGACAGCGTGTCGAAACCTTCTACCATTTCACCTATTATCCGGAACATTCGCCAGGACTCTTCCTTGGCCAGGTCATTAATTTCATATCCCTGTGGCATACCGCTCTCCTTTCAGGCTAGTCCGGTTGATGGTTTTTGCTTAGTCCAGAATCGCCTCCGTTCTATATTCGGGTATGGATACCTCCCAGCCGGTCTTTTTCCTCAGGAACTGTCCGAACTTCTTTGCCGCCCTGGCTTCTCCGTGGACAACAAAGACCTGCCTGGGGGCGCTGTCGAGGTTTGAAATCCAGCGGAGAAGCTCGTTTCTATCGGCGTGGGCCGAGAAACCGCCTATCCGGGCGATTCTGGCGCGTACCGGGTACTGCTGCCCCAGTATCCTTACCTTTTTGGCACCATCCGTAATCAGCCGTCCGAGGGTACCTATTGCCTGGTATCCCACGAAGAGCACCGTGCTCTCCGGGCGGATGATATTGGTTACGAGGTGATGTTTCACCCTGCCTCCGGTACACATCCCGGAGCCGGCGATTATCATTGTGGTTCCCCTGATGTGATTGAGTGCTTTTGATTCGTCTACCGTCTGGACCATTTTGAGTCCGGGGAAGTCGAACGGCGACCTGTCCTGGCGCATCAGCCGGGACATCTCTTTGTCGAAGAGGTCGCTGTGGTGCCTGAATACCTCGGTTATTTTTACCGCCATCGGGCTATCGAGGAAGACCATAATGTGCGGAATGCGGTCTTCAATCAGTAGCTGGTTCATATGGTAAAGAATTTCCTGGGCCCGTTGCAGGGCAAAGCTGGGGACGATTATATTGCCGCCGGCTTTCCAGGTTGAATTTATTATTTCGGCAAGGCTTTCGTTTATATCCGGCGATTCCTGGTGTGTCCTGTCCCCGTAGGTGGACTCGGTGATAACGTAATCTATCTCGGTGAATTCGGTCGGGTCCTCCAGTATCGGCTTATCCCACCTGCCGACATCGCCGGAGAAGAGGATTGTCCTGGACTCCCCCTGCTGGCTTACCGTAATCTTTATCATTGATGAGCCGAGGACGTGTCCGGCGTCATAAAAGGTAGCTCTTATTCCATCGCCCAGGGTAACGGGTTCTTTATAATTTACCGGCTCGAAGAGCGGGAAGGCAGACCTGGCGTCTTCCTGGGTGTAAAGCGGCACTTCCGGAAAGCGGCCCTTTCTGTTCTCCCTTTCATGCCTTCTTTTCTTGAGTGCTGCGTCTTCTTCCTGGAGGTGTGCGGCATCGAGGAGTATTATTTTTGTAATCTCGGAAGTGGCGGTTGTGCAGTAAATTTTACCTCCGAAACCCTCGCGGACGAGTTTGGGAATCAGTCCGCAGTGGTCGACATGGGCGTGGGTAAGCAGCAGGGCATCGATTGAAGAGGGTGGAATTATAAAAGGCTCCCAGTTCCTGTATTTCAGGTCTCTTTCCTGGTAAAGGCCGCAGTCAACGAGAAGCCTGGTATCGTTGACCTCCAGGAGATACCGGGCGCCGGTAACATTACTTGCTCCACCGAGAAAGTTAAGTTTAATTTGCAATACCCTGCCTCCTTGAAAAATTGCTGCCTTATAATACCATCTTATCAGGCAGACTGCTACTGCCCGGGCGGTTATCTTGAACTGTTTATTCGGTGAGTGTATACTTTCACCATCGCCTGAGTTATGTCTACTCAAGGCAACCGGTGACCGGCGCTGATAGCTGCCAAAGCCCGGTATCCTGAAGCGCCGGGACGGCGGACTATCTGAGGAAAGGGACTTTCTTGACGGAAAGGAAAAGTTTCCGGAAGATATTTTTCGGCTGGTGGACGGTCCTGGCCGGCGGCCTTCTGGCGCTCTGGGGACACGGCTTCTACACTTTCGGGTTCTCGTCATTTTTCAAACCCGTAGCCCTGGAGCTGAATTTCAGCCGGGCGGCGACCTCCGTTCCGGCTGCAATCGGCAGGCTGGAGGGAGGGTTTGAGGCGCCGCTGGCAGGGTGGATTACCGACAGGTACGGCCCGAGACGGATAGTGGTTGCCGGCATCTTCCTGATTGGTTTAAGCCTGGTACTGATGTACTTTATAGACTCACTCTGGGCTTTTTACCTGGTCTGGGGAGTCGTGCTGGGGACGGGAATTAATATCGCCCTCAGCGTGCCGATGGATACGGCGATAGCGAACTGGTTCGTCAAGAAGAGAGGGGCGGCGGTGAGTATTAAGTGGGTGCTTTCAGGGCTTGGTGGGGTGATAGTGCTGCCTCTTGTCGCCTGGCTGATATATACTCAGGGCTGGCGGATGACCTGCGTTATCGGCGGGCTGGTGATGCTGGTTATCGGTCTGCCCCTTGCCTGGTTTTCTCTGAGAGACCATCGCCCGGAATACTACGGACTGCTCCCTGACGGCGCCGAGGTGGACGGCGAGACTGCGGATGCGGGCCGGATTGTAGAGAAGGGTGTGGAGTATGCCGCTGAGGTCGAGGAGGTGGAGTTTACTCTCAGGCAGGCGGTGAGAACGCCTGCTTACTGGCTGCTGCTGGTGGCTACTGCCTGTAACGGCATGGCGGGCCCACCTCTATATATCCACATCGTGCCCTTCCTGACCGATAAAGGGGTTGACCAGCTTGCGGCGGCGGGTATGCTGTCGCTTATGATTGGTATCGGACTTCCGATGCGGTTCGTCGGCGGCTTTCTCGCCGACCGGGTCAGGAAAAACCGGCTGCGGTTTCTGATGGTGGGAGCCTATCTCCTTGAGACTGTCGGTGTCAGCCTCTTCCTGCTGAAACAGACGATACCGATGATATATGCCTTCTTTATTCTCTTCGGCCTCGGGGCGGGAATGGTGCTCGGTCTGATGAACCCGATGAGGGCGCGTTATTTCGGGAGGAAGGCTCTCGGTTCTATCGCCGGCGCCTCGGCGATGTTTATGATGCCGGTGGGAATGGCAGCCCCGATTTACTTCGGCTGGGTGTATGATACTACCGGCAGCTATACGGCCGGCTTTACTCTACTGGCAGCGCTGCTTGCCTTTGCCACGGTCGTTGCCTTTTTTGTCTTACCTCCCTCGCCTCCGGCTAGAATCGGCGATGTCCGTGAAATCGTCTGAGAATGCGTGATTCGGTAAAATAGGGGGTATTGTGCCGCTGCGTGCGGTTTTCCTCCTCTTTGAGATAGCGCAGGCTGAAAATTGACCTCGCCATTATATAGAGTATATACTTATCGAAGCTGCTCGTTCTTGTTTCCGCTGGTAACCTATCTCACCGTAATTATTTAACCGGTACCCGGTCTTTATGCTATCGTGTCATAGGTTCACCTCTAGAGAGGCTGTTTTTTGATTAGGAAAAGAGGGTCGTCCAGGGTATTTTTCGGCTGGTGGATGAACCTGGTTACCTCCATTTATTCCGGTCTGGGGCACGGATTTTACGGCTACGGAATGTCGGTGCTCTTCAAACCTCTCTCTGCCGACCTCGGTTTAAGCCGGGCGGCTACTTCTTTCGCAACGGGAATCGGCAGGTTGCAGGGTAGCATCGAGGCGCCGCTTACCGGCTGGCTGTCCGATAAATTCGGCCCGAGGTGGGTAATCGTCGTCGGCACCTCAATCGCCGGTATCGGCCTGGTTTTAATGAATTTCGTCACTACTGCCTGGGCTTATTACGTGGTCTGGGGAGTGGTAATAGCCATCGGGACCAACCTGGCGCTGACCATTGCCGTTGACAAGGCGCTGGCCGATTGGTTTATAAGGAAGAGGGGGCTGGCTCTCGGTATAAGGTTCGTAATCATCGGCGCAATCGGCGTAGTGGTGCTGCCGATTATAAGCCATCTGGTGAGCACGCAGGGATGGCAGATGACCTGCCTGGTATGGGCAATGGTAATGTTTACCGGGGTGCCCCTCCAGTGGTACTTCGTGAAGCAGAGGCGGCCGGAATACTACGGGTTACTGCCCGACGGAGTCACCACCGGGTCGGACTCGCCGGAGGAGGACTCGAGGGGAATAATAGAAAAAGGCATAGAATATGCTGCCGAGTCCGAGGAAGTTGAGTTCACCCTCAGGCAGGCAATGAGGACCCGCGCTTACTGGCTGATAACCGTGTCCTGGATTTTTGCCATGGTATTCCAGGGAGCCTTCAACATCCACTGTATCCCTTTCCTGACCGATATGGGTATTGACGAAACAGTAGCCAGTGGAATGATGGCATTGATGGTCTTCTTCACCGTTCCGGCGAGGTTCATCGGCGGAGTCCTTGCCGACCGTGTCAGGAAAGAACGCTTGCAGTATCTCGTGGCGGCGGCGTTTATACTTCAGTTTGTCGGGATTATTACTTTCCTGATAGACCAGAGCATAGCTACGGTCTATGTTTTACTTATTATGGTGGGATTCGGCAGCGGGGCGCCCACTCCCTTGAGGCTCACGATAGGAGGGCGCTACTTCGGGCGTAAAGCCTTCGCTTCTATTCAGGGGAGTTCTATGGTGTTTACCGCCCCGATAGCCCTTCTATCTCCGGTCTATGCCGGGTGGGTTTATGATACTACCGGAAGCTATATGAGCGCCTTTAGCATTTTTGCCGGGCTGTCGGTGGTTGCCGCAATCCTGATGTGCCTGGTACGTCCGCCCAAGCCCCCGGCGCAGGTTACCGATATCCGCAAATTCCTGTAGCTTAGTAGTCGAGCAGGAAGATCTGGGTGCTGGCGGGCAGGTTCGTCTTGTTAAAAGACAGCTTGGGCTGAGGCTCGATATCCTTTATCCCCATCTCTTTGAGGAAGCTGTCTACAGGTTCGAGTTCCCGTTTCAGCGCCTCGGTCTTGTAGTGCATTGGGATAACCGCCTTCGGTTCGAGCTGCCGCACGACCTCGGCTGCTTTAGCAGCGTCTATTGTGGATACTCCGCCTACCGGAAGAAGCAGTACGTCAATATTTTCCATCTCTTCTACCTGCTCGGTGGTAAGCACGTGCCCGAGGTCGCCGAGGTGACATATCGATATCTCGTCTATCTGTATAAGATAGACGGTGTTTTTGCCCCTCTTCTCACCCTTCTCGGCATCGTGGAAAGTCCTCGTCCCTATAATCAGTACGCCGCTGATTTCGTACTCACCGGGTCCGGTGACTAACTTCGGCTCGTCTCCGATGTCCTGGATATAGGAATGGCCGGGGTGCTGGTGGCTTACGGTTACGATACGGGCGCTCTGCTTGCCCATTGAGTAGCCCAGGTCGGGAGAATAAGGGTCGGTAATGAGCGTGGCGTGACTGCCCTTAAGTCTGAAACATGAGTGGCCCAACCAGTTAATTTCCATTTTATCTACGCCTAAATATAGCACATTTAAGCCTGTTGGTCAATTAATGGCTGGAACCGACCGGTGCCCTAAAAAGTGACTATTTCTCTTGACAAATAACCGCTAGAAATGATAAATAATAATTAGCAGTCTAAGACTTTGACTGCTAATCAGGAGGGACGAGATGTTATCTCCAAGGGCGGAGACGATACTCAAGTCTATCGTAGGACAATATATAGTAAAAGCGACTCCGGTGCCGTCACACAGCATCACCAGGGACTCCGAGCTTAGCGTGAGCTCCGCTACCGTCCGTAATGAGATGGCGCATCTGGAGCAGGAGGGCTATATTATTCGCCCTCATACATCAGCCGGCAGCATACCTCTGGATAAGGGCTACCGCCGTTATGTTACCTCACTGGGTGATGTCAAGTTCCCCCTGGATGAGCAACGGCTTGTAGGCCACCTTTTTCACCAGGTGGAGCAGGAAATAAACGGATGGTTAAATCTGGCTGCCACGCTTACAGCCCAGAGGGTTCAGAACGTTGCTGTGGTTACCATGCCCTGGACGGAAGCCTGCCAGTTCAAACACCTGGAGCTGGTGAGCCTGCAGGACTCCCTGGTGCTGGTGGTGCTTGTCCTTCAGGGAGCCAAGGTTATGAAGAAGCTGATAAACTTCGACCGGCCTGTATCTCAGTCGGAGCTAACGGTTACTGCCAGTAAACTGAGCGCTGCCTATTCCGGTTTAACCGGCTCACAGGTTAAGGCTGTAAGCGATGAACTTACCGATACCGAGCAGCAGATAACCGATTGCCTGGTGCAATTAATGGAGAATGAAGATAACCAGGAATATGAAGAGCCTTACCTGGATGGCTTGCACTTTACCCTTAACCAGCCCGAGCTTGCCCGTAACCACCTGCTGGCGCAGACCTTGACGGAATTAATCGAGCAGCGGAACCTGTTAAGGAATATTATGCCTTCGAAGCTGAAAGGTAGAGGAGTACAGGTAATCATAGGCAAGGAAAACGATGCCGAGGTGGTGCAGGAATATAGCGTGGTTATCAGCCAGTACGGCCTGCCTGATGAAGCTGCCGGCACTATCTGTGTCATCGGCCCTACCCGCATGCCCTACGCTCGCACGATTGCTACCGTGGGCTACCTTTCCCTGGTGCTGAGCGAGCTGGTGGCTAAACTGTACGGAAGGGAAGTACCCGACGGGCCCGACACCGATACTGCTGATTGAAGTTGGTTGACAACAATGAGAAGGACATAAAGGGGAGTTAAGGAGGGGCGAAGCCCCTCTTAAAAACCTGCTCCCCCTCTCCCCGACACAGTCGGGGAGAGGGGGATACAGGGAGTGAGGTAGATTACAATGGTTCAACCGGAGCCGGAAGAACGAAACTCTGAAATTGAATCAGGAATTGCCGGGACAGAGAAAGTGGAAGAGCTGAAGCAAGCTCTGGCTGAAGAGAAGGAGAAAGCAGAGAACTACCTGGCTAACTGGCAGAGAGCCCAGGCCGACTTTATTAACTATAAACGTCGCAGCGAACAGGAAAGGGAGGAACAGAGCAAATTTGCCAAATCGGCGCTTATACTCAGCTTCCTGCCGGTCCTTGACGACCTGGAACGGGCGCTTGCTTCCGTTCCGTCTGAGCTGGCTGAGGAGAGCTGGATAGATGGCGTCAGGCTTATCGAACGTAAGGCTCTGACGGAGCTTGAGGCACAGGGACTCTCTCTTATTCAGGCGCTGGGTGAACCTTTTGACCCGAACCTGCATGAAGCAGTACGGCAGGCTGATGGTGAAGAAGGAATAGTTATCGAGGAAGTGCAAAAAGGTTATATGTTTCAGGACAGAGTTATCCGCCCGAGCAGGGTGGTGATAGGTAACGGGGAGGTATCGGAAGAAAATAATTGAGAGCATCAGGCGCTACCCTGATGTAGCCGCCGGACACTCTCTGGTCAAGGAGGAAAATTATGGCAAAGGTAATAGGAATTGATTTGGGAACGACTTTTTCTGCGGTAGCCGTGATGGAGGGAGGAGAACCGGTTATTATTCCCAATGCTGAAGGCGGACGCACCACTCCCTCGACGGTAGCGGTTAATAAAAGCGGAGAAAGGCTGGTAGGGACGGTAGCCAAGCGTCAGGCTATCACCAATCCCGATAATACGATATTCAGCGTCAAGCGCCTGATGGGACGCAAGTTTGACGAGAACTCCGTGGAATACGACAAGAAGCTCCTGCCTTATAAAATAACGAAAGCGTCTAACGGTGATGCCTGGGTGACGATGGGCGATAAGGACTACAGCCCGCCGGAAATCTCGGCGATGATACTTCAGAAGCTGAAGACGGATGCCGAGGCTTATCTCGGAGAAAAGGTTGCCGAGGCTGTAATCACGGTGCCGGCGTATTTCAATGACAGTCAGCGGCAGGCGACAAAGGATGCCGGTAAGATAGCCGGGATGGAAGTGCTGAGGATAGTAAACGAGCCGACGGCTGCTTCTCTTGCCTACGGGCTGGACAAAAGAGCCGACGAGACCATCGCTGTCTATGACCTCGGCGGCGGCACGTTCGACATATCCATTCTCGAGCTTGGAGAAGGCACCTTCCAGGTCAAATCAACCAATGGCGATACCCACCTTGGCGGTGATGATTTCGACCAGAACGTAATGGACTGGCTGTGTGACGAGTTCAAACGGGAGCAGGGAATAGACCTCAGGCAGGATAGAATGGCTCTTCAGCGATTGAAGGAAGCCGCTGAAAAGGCTAAGTGCGAGCTGTCTACCGTCCAGCAGACCGAGGTAAGCCTGCCCTTTATCACCGCTGATGCCAGCGGTCCCAAGCACCTTAACATTACTCTCGCCCGCTCCAAGCTGGAGCAGCTGGTAATGGACCTTGTTGACAGGACACTTGAGCCCTGCCGCAAGGCGCTGACTGATGCCGAAAAGACGGCAGCCCAGATTGACGAGATAGTCCTGGTCGGCGGGCAGACAAGGATGCCTCTTGTCCAGCAAAAGGTATCGGAACTGTTCGGCAAGGAGCCTCACAGGGGAGTTAACCCCGACGAGGTAGTGGCTATCGGTGCCGCTATTCAGGCGGGGGTGCTCAAGGGAGAGGTAAAAGACGTCCTGCTGCTCGATGTTACACCCCTTACGCTGGGTATCGAGACCCTTGGTGGAGTGGCTACCCCGCTTATTCCCCGTAATACAACCATACCTACCTCGAAGAGCCAGATTTTCAGCACCGCCGCCGATAACCAGCCCAGCGTGGAAATTCATGTCCTCCAGGGCGAGCGGCCTATGGCGGTGGATAACAGGACACTGGGGCGGTTTATGCTCGACGGCATCCTGCCGGCGCCGAGGGGCGTGCCTCAGGTAGAGGTCAGCTTCGATATTGACGCCAACGGCATTATCAGTGTCAAGGCTCACGATAAAGGGACCGGTAAGGAGCAAAAGATTACGATTACCGCTTCCAGCGGTCTGGGCAAGGAAGAGGTAGAGAAGATGCAGCGGGATGCGGAGATGCATGCCGCCGAGGATACCAGGCAGCGTGAAGCGGTTGAAGCCAAAAATATGGCCGATACCATGGCTTACACCGCCGAAAAGACGCTGCGGGAGAATAAGGATAAGATATCCGAGGACTTGAACCAGGAGGTGGAAAGCAAGGTCCAGGCGGTGCGTTCGGCGCTGCAGGGGACGGATATCGAGGCTATAAAGCAGGCGACACAGGAGCTGAATGAGACTATGCAGAAAGTGGGCACGGCTGTCTACCAGCAGCAACCGCCCCCGCCGGAAGGGGAGACCCCGCCGCCGGAAGGCGAGCAGCCGCCCGCACAGGAGGGAGAGGACACCGTAGAGGGTGACTTCCGCGAGGTCTAGCCTTCTCTGGTATATTCTGCTTGATATGGTAATATTATATATAGTGGGAAGTAAGAGGGGCGAAGCCCTTTCTAGTAGTTGATTCTTTTCTCCTTTCTAAGGGGAGGAGCTTTGCTCTAAAAGTATTATACCTATGTCACCCTGAGCGGAGCGAAGGGTCTGGGGGTGGGGGTGTCTCGATTACCCCACCCCCAGATTCTTCGTCGCTCCGCTCCTCAGAATGACATTTTAGGCAGGGTCAAGGGAAGGGGATACAGGGGATAGGGTTTCCATAATAATTTGTAATATTATAAATCAAACGGGTTCCCCGATAAATTCTAGAATTTATCGGGGTGATTTCAGGGGATAGGGTCCTACAAATATGCAAAAACGAGATTACTATGAAGTCCTCGGCATCGACAGGGATGCCACCGGTGAACAGATAAAGGCGGCTTTCCGCAAACTTGCCTTCAAATATCACCCCGACCGCAACCGCGACGACGGAGCCGAGGACAAGTTCAAGGAAGTAAACGAAGCCTACGAAGCGCTCTCCGACCCGGAGAAGCGCGATACCTATGACCGCTTCGGGCACAGCGGCGAAGGGTTATTCGGGCGGGGCTTCGAGGGATTCGGATTTGACGGAGTCGGCAGTATTTTCGACGCTTTCTTCGGCGGAAGGACGTCCACGGCTACCCGCCAGGGACCGGTACGCGGCGCCGATTTGCAGGTCGGCGTGGCCATCACTCTCGAAGAGGCGGCTTTCGGCGTGGAGAAGGAAATCGAAATCCAGCGTACCGAAAGCTGTTCGCAGTGCCGGGGCACCGGCAGCCGTCCGGGCAGCCAGCCAAGCCGCTGCACGAACTGTGACGGCTCCGGTCAGGTGCGCCGGGTACAGCAGAGTATTTTTGGCCGCTTTACAAACATAGCCACCTGCCCCAGGTGTAACGGTGAGGGCAGGATTGTTACCGACCCCTGTCCACAGTGCCACGGCACCGGTAGAGAGAGGCGTCGGCGCAGTATCATGGTAAAAATACCGGCCGGGGTCGGGGATGGTTCCCGCATGCGCCTCAGCGGTGAGGGTGATACCGGGATGAAAGGTGGTCCCCCGGGCAACCTCTATATCGGTTTATCTGTCAGAGAACACGAGCTATTCGTACGGGACGATGACGATATCCTCTATGAACTGCCGGTCAATTTTGCTCAGGCTGCCCTTGGCACCGAGATAGAAGTGCCCACACTTGACGGCGATGCCAATCTGAAGATACCTGCCGGAAGCCAGGCGGGAAAGGTCTTCAGGCTCAAGAACAGGGGCATTCCCCATCTTCACGGCAGGGGACAGGGTGACCAGCTTGTCAGGCTGCGGGTAATTACTCCCGAATCGTTGACGAAGAAACAGCGTCAGCTCTTTGAGGAACTCGACAGGGAACTGGGGGCTGATAAGAAATCTGACAAAAAGAAGAAATAGTCCCTTTAAGGTGCGGTCTGGGGCGGTCTGGAGAAACGGTTAACTCTCAGGTACGGCCTGCTCCTCAATCTCATCGGGTGGACTTAAAGCCTCTGCTTTCTCGCCTATTTTCCGCTCTTTGCCGGTCATCAGCCTGACTATGTTATCTTTGTGCATAATCAGGATTACAACCGTGCCGATGAGGGTGTATATCAGGTATTCGAGGGGGAATCCGTTGATGATAGTCAGGGGAATCAGTATGCTGTAGGTGCCTACCACTCCGGCGATGGAGCCCAGCGAGGCAAATCTGGTCAGTCCGGCTCCGATTATGAAGACCTCGCCGCCGAATAGCGCCGCCACCGGGCAAAGAGCTACCAGTCCGCCGAAGAAGGTGGCGACACCCCTGCCTCCCTTAAACTTGAGGAACACTGACCAGTTGTGCCCGGCCATCGCTGCCAGGGCTGCCAGACCCTGAGCAACCAGCAGTCCGAGGGCAAAATCGTCACCTATTACCATATAGTTTCTGCCGACGACTAGTCCGGCGGCAAGTACCGCCAGTGCTCCCTTCAATATGTCCATAAGCAGGACGAGGGCCGCTGCCTTTTTACCGGCTGTTCGTAATACATTTGTCGCCCCAATCTTACCGCTGCCGGTAGCCCTGATATCCGTCCTGACAAAATACTTGCTTATAAGTACGCCGGAGGGAATCGAGCCCAGAAGGTAACCTATTATCACCACGGCGGCAAATTTGATGACTATCATGATTCACTCCTGTTTTTAAAGACTAAGCGAAGCGGAGTACCGGCGAAACCGAATGACTGGCGCAGCTTATTCTCAAGGTAGCGCTGATAGGAGAAATGTATTAGTTTGGCGTCGTTGACGAAAAAGACGAATGTCGGCGGGTTTACCTCAGCCTGCGTGGCGTAGAAGAGTTTTAGCCGCCTCTTCCCTTTCCTCGGCAGGTTGTGGGCCGCTATTGCCTGCTGGACGATGCTATTGACCTCGGCAGTTGGCAGGCGCTTGTGCCTCTCCTGATAGACCTCGTATGCCTGGGGCATAATCTTGTTTACTCCCTGCCCGGTTTTTGCTGAGATATATATAATCGGAGCATACGACATAAACTTTACCTGGCCCCTGATATATCTATCCCATTCGGTTACGTTTTTATCGGGAATCAAGTCCCACTTGTTCACTATTATAACAACTCCTTTGGTCATCTGGCGAATATAGCCGCCGATGTGCAGGTCCTGAGCGGTAAAAGGCTCGCTGGCATCAACAACCAGTAAAGCGATATCAGCCCGCTCGATAGCCCGCATGGCACGGATTACACTGTACCGCTCCACCCCGGTCCCCAGACGTCCCCGCCGCCTGATACCAGCCGTATCAATAAGTAGCACGGACTGTCCCTGAAAGTCAAATGGAGTATCTATGGCGTCGCGGGTGGTCCCGGGAGTATCATCAACGATAGTCCTCTCTTCACCCAGGATGGCGTTCAGCAGCATTGACTTACCGACGTTCGGTCTGCCGATAATGGCTATTTTCATACCTTCGGGTCCGGCTTCGACAGGAGGCGGCGCCGGCAGTTGTGCGATAATTCTATCCAGGAGGTCGGTTGTACCCCGGCTGTGATATGCGGAAATTACCAGCGGCTCGCCCAGTCCAAGTTCATAGAACTCTACCGCTTCCGCCTCTAATTTGGCATTATCCGCTTTATTTGCCACCAGCAGCACCGGTTTGCTTGTCTGGCGGAGCATATCGGCTATTTCCTGGTCAAAGGGGGTTACTCCGTCTTTGACATCGACAAGAAATAGGATGACATCAGCCTCGGAGATAGCCGTCTCTATCTGCTCGTTCACTCCCTGAGAGATTGTGGACTCGGGCTTTGTCTCCAAACCGCCGGTATCAATCAGGGTAAACTCGGCGTCCCGCCATGAAATACCGGTAAAAATACGGTCGCGGGTTGTACCCGGCAGGTCTTCGATAATGGCTATCCGCTCACCTGCCAGCCGGTTCAAAAGCGTAGACTTGCCGACATTCTGCCTGCCGATAATAGCCACTACAGGCTTACCCACACTTACCTCCGGAAGCCCCTTAGAAATGAGATTCCTCATCTTGGAAAGTCCGGATAGGCTTGCTTCCCGGTAGTTCTCTGGCAAGATGGACGCTGGGGGGTTCAATCTCCGTTCCGGCAGCCCTTCTTAGCTCGGCAATACAGTCCCTGAAATTCTGCACGAAGCTGTTATACTCCACGGTGAAGCGGTTGTACTGGTCTTTTGTTGCCGGTGGGACTTCGATTTTTTCGGCTATTTCGTAGAACTGCTCGACGAATTCGAAGTAGTGGTTATTCAGCAGCCAGAGCTCGTTCATATAGGAGCGCAGATAAACGCGGAATCTACCGGTCCGGGCATCGCTCTCTATCCTGTCACCAAAACTGTCGCACCAGGTGTTGAAGACCCTCGCTGTCATATCGCAAGCCCGCGCCCAGTCCCACAACTGGGGGTCATCGAGGTTGAACAGGGTATCTATAATCGCATAGATAGACAGTGAGGAAGTGCCGGTGAACCTGCGGCTGAAGTGTCCGGAGAGCTGCTTGAGCCTCATCGACAGGGTTTCCAGTCGCCTTTCGCTGGACCTGACCACTGCCGTTATCAGGCCGATTACGAGAATAATGCCCATAACGGTAGCCAGCAGCCATAGCTCCCACTCGTTGAGAATCCATACTATTGCCAGTACCATTATCAGAATAGGAGACCAGCCCCAGACTACTATCGTTCTTAATGCTCTTAATATATACACATTACCTCCTGACGATAGCTTAATTATCTCCCTGAGCCGCCCAGCATTTGCGCCAGCAGCGCTTTCTGGGCGTGAAGTCTATTTTCAGCCTGGTCAAAGACGACTGACTGCGGGCTATCCAGAACATCCTCGGTAACCTCCTCGCCGCGATGCGCCGGTAGCGGATGCATTAATATAGCATCTTCTTTGGCCAGTGACAAAAGCCGGCTGTTTACCTGGTAGCTGCTGAATATGCGGTGCCGCTCCTCAGCTTCGGATTCCTGCCCCATGCTCGTCCAGACGTCCGTATAAACTATATCGGCACCCCTGACTGCCTCTTCAGGCTCCCCGGTGCAGAGAATTTCCGCTCCGGAAGTCCGGGCGTAGTCCCGGGCGGTCTTCAGGACGTTTTCCTGAACGGCATAACCTGCCGGGGAAGCAATGCTAAAATTCATCCCGCTGAGCGAAGCCGCCAGCATAAGACTATTGGCGACGTTATTGCCGTCGCCAATGTATGCCAGGGCCAGACCTTTCAGCTCTCCCTTCTTCTCGTATATGGTCAGCAGGTCGGCAAGCGCCTGACAGGGGTGCTCCAGGTCGGAGAGGGCGTTTATCACCGGCACCCCGGAATAGGCGGCAAGAGTCTCTACCGTCCGGTGGGAAAAGGTGCGGGCGGCAATAGCATCCGCATAGCGGCCCAGCACTCTGGCTACATCCGGGACCGATTCCCGCTTTCCCAGACCTACCTCGGCGGGAGACAGATAAACAGCTTCCCCTCCAAGCTGCCGCGTCGCCACTTCAAAGCTAATCCTTGTCCTTAATGACGGCTTTTCAAACAGAATGGCTACTATCTTTTTATCGAGTAAATCGAGCCAGCCTTTATCTTTGCTGTCGATAGCGGCGGATATGAGTGAGCGGATATCATCAGTAGTGAGGTCGGATATAGAGAGCAGGTCTTTTCCTTTCACATTTACCTCTCGGATTCAGACCTTCTTTTATTTTTATTCTATAGTATATCACGAAAAGGAGTATCCAGCTATAAATTGCGTCTAATTTGGTAATTCTTACATTATTTTATCTATTTCCCCACCCTGCCCCTTTTTATATCTAATCTCGCCCGCCGCCCGTAAGGAAGCTAGAGAGGAGCTTTGCCCCTCTCTAAAACTCTCCCCCTTTCCCTTAAAAAGGGAGTTGTATCAC
>CAZOUZ010000007.1:0-20792 GCA_964583115.1 uncultured Dehalococcoidales bacterium | reverse complement strand
TATGTCTCTTACCTAGCCTGGCTCCGCATTTCGGACAGGATAGTTTGATACGAATTTTAAGATGCTGAATTGTTATTATGCCTCGCCCGAAATCGATATCATCAACCTGGATACCCAGAGCCTCGCTGATCCGGCAGCCGATACGGAAAGGGAGCCTGATGAGCAATCGGTCCCTCAGGTTGGTAGCTGCCCCTTCATGTCTATCAACATATTTTGGTTCTAAGTATGCTTTCATCTAGACTCACTAAATAATTATTAATTTAATACTTACTTTCGCTCTTACGATTACGTCGAGTATCTTTTTGCAAAACACGGTCAACTTTATAACCCTTAAGATTTTTAATGCCCATACGGTCTAATGGTGACGACACATGACCTTGTATCATTGATTCCGTCGAGGCATAATGAACGTATCGCCTTACCATCTCGAGAGTCGTATGTCCAAGGATCTGTTGCAATCTAAAGACATCTCCGCAGTTGTGTATCAGTAAGTTCGTAGCAAATGTGTGTCTACAAAGGTGGGCATGAAGCCTCGGGACTCCGGCATTTTTTCCCCAGCGATTTAGGAGTAGTTTAATCGCATTTGAAGTTAATTTTTTCCCATCCAGAGTAAGAAACAGATAATCGTCAAGGGCACTTTCTGGTTCAGGTCGGAAGTGAAATATATACCTCCACAGGGTTTTCTGAACAACTGTTCCTATCGGTACTACCCGCTCTTTCGCACCCTTCCCCATTACCTTGATATAGCCTTCCTCAATGTGAGAATCCTCAGAACGGAGATTGGATAACTCACTCTCTCGAATTCCAGTGCCCAGGAAGGTTGTTAATACCCCGAGATTCCTGCTACCTAACGCAGTCAGGGGATTCTGTACGGCTACGAGCAAATCAATTTCTTCAGTTGTTAAGGGTTAATTAGCTTAGTCGGTGCCTTCGGGATCTTGAGTAAAGCGAGTGTATTATCAATAATATATCCCTCACCGTATAACCAAGAACTGAAACCTTTTAAAGCGCGAACACGAGCTTGGATTGTGTATGGTGAAAGCTTCCTTTCCTGTTCGTGAATGATGAACTCTCTAGCTGTTTCAATAGAAAATTCTCCAAGGATAGGCTCGATATTATTAGTCTCCAGAAAGTTGGTAAAACATTTAGTCATTTCGTTATACCAAGTAATAGTAGCCGGTGATTTTCCCTCGGACTTCATGCACTGAGAGAAGTGCATGAGTAACTTGTCCAGGATAATTTCAGCCATATCGATGTCCGCCCAGTTTAGTTTTCCCCCTTTTTCTTTTAACATATACTTGCCTGCCTTTCTTTGGAATTGTCCAGCGGACAAGTAAGAGGGGTAATACCAGAAAAAATTCTCGGAAGAATCAGGGTGTCACTATTTGTTTAAATAGAAAAACCACCCGGATTTCGGGTGGTTTTGTCTAGCTTCGAGCTAGCCTCAAATTATTTATTAGAAATAGGCCGTACAGGTCTCGAACCTGTGACACCCTGATTAAAAGTCAGGTGCTCTACCAACTGAGCTAACGGCCCATTCGCACAGACAAGTCTAGCAAATCTTGAGTTCTTCCGCAACCTGCATAGCAGCCTGCCCTCTGCTGCGGTATTTCAAGTTCTACGGGCGAAAGGGCGCTGGCAGACCCCCCGGCGACTATGATAAAGTTCTGGACTGTTTCCCCTGCGGATGGCAGGGGGCGCGTTGAGCAAGCGTGCTCTACGATAGCAATTTACCTAACAAGCTCTGGTTGAAGCCGACTATAACCTCGTCATCAATAGTTATTACCGGTACTCCCATTTGACCTGATTTCTTCACCATTTCCATTGCCTTTTCCCTGTCGGCACCCACGTCGTATTCAGTAAAAGTGATTCCTTTTTGCGAAAGATACTCTTTCGCCCTGTGGCACCAGGGTCAGGTCCGGGTAGTATAAATCACCACGTTTTTCTCAGCCATTTTCATACCTCCGGCACGAAGTACCCGGTGAGTAATTATATTTATTAGCCTACTACAAACCGGTGTTCTGTCTATAATAATGTTAGCAGTCTCACTAAATCTTTACAAGTCGGTTATTAATGCTGTATTCTACTTTTAAAAATGGCGGAGGGAGAACAGGATTGTATCGGGCACCGCGCGGGACCTCGGACATTTTACCCGAGGAACAAAACTACTGGAGTTATGTAAAGCAGAAGGCGGCGGATATCTGCCGGCTTTACGGCTATGAGCGCATTGATATCCCCGCCTTCGAGGATGCCGGACTGTTTACCCGCAGTGTGGGTGAAGGCACCGATATCGTTGAGAAGGAGATGTACACCTTTGAGGATAGAGGGGGTAACAGGCTAGCCCTGATTCCTGAAGGTACCGCCTCGATATGCCGGGCTTATACGGAACACGGTATGCATAACCTGTCCCAGCCGGTGAAGCTCTATTATATCTCCGCCTTCTTCCGCTACGACAGACCTCAGGCGGGCAGGTACCGCCAGTATCACCAGTTCGGTTTTGAAGCTATCGGCAGCGACGACCCTGCCCTCGATGCCGAGGTTATTGATATGGTCTGGCAGTTCTACGGGTCGCTGGGTTTAAAGAAGCTGTCGTTGGGTCTGAACAGCATCGGCTGTCCGGCGTGCCGGCCGGGATACCTCTCCGCTCTTAAGGAGCATTATGCCGGATATGCCGGCGAGCTGTGTCCGGACTGTAAGGTCAGGCTGGAAAAGAACCCGATGCGCCTGCTCGATTGTAAGCAGCCTTCTTGCCAGACAGCGGCTGATTCCGCTCCCAGGAGCGCCGACTACCTCTGCGCTGATTGCGAGGAGCACTTCGCCCGGCTGAAGAGATACCTGAGCTTGCTTGGAATTCCCTTTAAAGTAAACCACCGTATGGTACGGGGACTGGACTATTATACCAGGACGGTGTTCGAGGTCGAGCCTGAAGAGGAAAGCGGGCAGAGCAGCCTCGGCGGAGGCGGCAGGTATGACGGCTTGATTGAAGGGCTTGGCGGCAGGCCTACCCCGGGGGTCGGTTTTGCTGCCGGTATTGAGAGGATAATATTCAATCTGAAAAATCAGAATATAGCTGTGCCGCCTCTGGAAAGACCGCAGGTCTTTATTGCCTATATCGGTGACGAAGCCAGAGAAGAGGCGATAAAGCTGGCGGCCAGGCTCAGACAGAATGGCATCGGGGTGGTGCAGGCTGTTGGCAGCAGGAGCTTAAAGGCCCAGTTGAGGCAGGCAAATACCCTCGGTGTCCGCCACACCGTGATTATCGGCGATGAGGAGATAAAAACGGGCACCGTGATATTGCGGGACATGACCACCGCCCAGCAGGAAACCGTTCCCTTTGACGGGCTGGAGAGGTTATTGAAGTAGCTCTTTCAGGAAAAGAAATAGATGCGCTATGCAATAATTGGCGATATTCACGCTAATCTGACTGCTTTTACTGCGGTTCTGGAAGATATAAAGCGTCAGGGTGGAGCCGAGAAGGTATGGTGTCTGGGAGACGTTGTCGGCTACGGGCCGGACCCGCATGAGTGCATTGAGCTTCTCCGCCAGTTCAAGCACATCTGCGTTGCCGGAAATCATGATTGGGCGGCAATCGGCAAGGTCAGCACCGATACTTTTAACCCCGATGCGGCTGCCGCCTGCCACTGGACGGCGCAGCAGCTAAGCTCTTCGGATATAGAGTATCTCGAAAATCTACCCCTGGTTATCGAGGATGATGGCTTCACCATTGTCCACGGCAGCCCGAGAGAGCCTATCTGGGAATACCTGATATCAACCGGCATCGCCCGGGAGAATTTCGGTTACTTCAAATCGCAGTTCTGCCTTGTCGGGCATTCCCACAGGCCGCTGGTGTTCGTTCTCGATGAAAGCGGCAACTGCTCCGCCGGAGGGTTTTTGCCCAATGTGAAACTTGCCCTTGGCGAGAGCCGGTTGATTATAAATCCCGGCAGTGTCGGCCAGCCCCGGGATGGCGACCCTCAAGCCAGCTATGCTATGTACGATAGTCAGACCAGGCTGCTCAGGCTTTACCGCATCCCTTATGATGTCGAGGCGACTCAGGACAGGATGGTAGAGCGCGGACTGCCGATGCGTCTGGTAGCCCGGCTCGGCTACGGTGTATGATTTGCCCTGCCCGAAGGGAAATAAAAACAGATAGAAAGGGTAAACGCCTCTGGTGAAAACTCCGAAATTGTTTCCCGGCTGGTATATGGTGGCGGCATCATGGCTTCTTGTTTTTCTCATCAGTTCTGTTGCCGTCAGCGTCTTCTTCAAACCGATGCTTGAGGACTTCGGCTGGGACAGGGCAACCCTGTCATCGGTGCAGTCTGTCGCCCTGATAGTTTTTACCATAGCTTCACCGTTCCTGGGGCGGTTTATAGACCGGTTCGGCCCGAGAATAATGATATCCGTCTGCGTGGCGACCCAGGTCCTCAGTAATATTATCAATGGTGCTGCCGGCAATATCTGGCACCTTTACCTGGCTCGGATTTTCTATGGCATAAATGTCCTGCCCGCCACTCAGGTGCTGGTAAACAGGTGGTTCATCAAGAAGCGGGGAACGGCGCTGGGCATAATGTCAACGGGTATGTCTCTGGGAACTATGGTTCTGATACCGGTTACGCAGTACCTTATTCTTCTGTGGGGATGGCGGCCGACGATGTTTTTCTGGGCGGCGGTTACGTTTGTCGTTATGCTGCCTCTTGCCCTGATTATCAAGAACAGTCCCGAGGATAAAGGCTGTGCGCCGGACGGAGGACCGCCCGATGAATTTACCCCGGCCGGTCCTTCGCCGGGGGACGGCGACGCTGCTCCGGTGGTAAAGGCCGGCAGTGATTTGTCAGGAGCGTTGAGGGTAAGGGCTTTCTGGTTTATGTCTGCCGCCCATTTTATCTGTGGTATCGGCTGTGGCTTCGTGATGACCCATATAGTCATCTTCGCTACCGATTTAGGATATTCCGACATGATTGCTGCCAGCCTTGTCAGCGTGCAGGGAGCTTTGAATCTCGCTGGCCTGCTGATTACGGGCTATCTCTCCGACCGCATTGTCAGGAGCAGGGTGCTGGCGCTGACTCACTTTATCCGCGGTGTTTCCTTTGTAGTGGTGGTCGTCTTCATTCTCCTCGGCGGTGGTTCGTTCTGGATGCTTTACCTGGCGATAGCGCTCTTCGGTTTCGGCTGGTTCACCACGGCACCGCTCCAGGCGGGACTGGTCGCCGACCTGTTCGGGAACCTGCGGATGGGTACGATACTCGGGCTGGAGACTTCGTGCCATATGTTCGGGATGGCGGTGGGCGCTTACCTGGGAGGGGTAGTATTCGAGATGACGGGCAGCTACTTCCTCGTCTTCCTGATACAGAGTGTGCTTGAATTGATGGCGGTCGTCCTCTTTCTTTCTATAAGGCAAAAACGCCAACTAAGTGACAGAATAGAACCTAACTGAGGCATTTCCAGTAGTCTTTAAGCTGTTTTCTGACTTCTTCGATTACCTTTTCTATCGCTGCCGGTGAGGAGTAGGCGCTGAGCCTATCGGGGACCGGCTGCGGTTCTTCCAGAGGGAGGTCAATGCCCGCCAGTCCGTAAATCAAAGCCAGCCAGGCGTGAGGCAGGATATCCATATCATAACCGGAGGCGATTAAATCGATAACCCTGCCGTCACAGCAGGCATCAGCCATTTCTCTAACCTTTTCTCCTATCATCCTGAAGCCTCTGACCGGCAGACCCAGGGCGGTCAGTCCGTCGGCGAAGTGAGGGTCCGAACCCCCGTTGCGGATAATAATCTGCGGGTTAAACTCTCTGACTACCGGCTCGACAATAGTCTCGAAGACAAGCTGATAGGCATCATAGCCGGCATAAGGCGGCATCGGGATATTGATTGTAAATCCTTTCCCGCGGCCGGAGCCGGTCTGGTCGGCGAAACCGGTGCCGGGGTAGAGAGTCATCGGGTTCTGGTGCAGGTCGATGAATAAGACCCGCGGGTCTTCATAAAAGTAATCGCTGGTGCCGTTACCGGCGTGAGCATCGGTGTCCAGTATCAGGACTCTTTCGAGGTTATATTCCTGCACCAGGTATCTGCCGCAGAAGGCGACATCGTTATAGATGCAGAACCCCTCTCCGTAATCGGGCTTGGCGTGGTGCAGTCCCCCGCCGATGGAGACGGCCTTCCTGCAGGTGCCTTCTGAGACCAGGTCGCAGGCCATTTTCGCCTGCCCGATAACCAACCTCGCCGCCTCTTCCAGTTTCCCCGGCCTGCCTATGGGCATATTATCTCCGCTTTGAAAAATGGAAGCCTGTCCGGGGTAGCTCAAGCCGTTGCTGGCTGCTTTATAGTACTCTCTGGTGAAGTCTATATATTCTTTCCCGCATATCAGGAGCAAATCTTTGTCCGATGCCGGCTCTGCCTCAAGAATCTTATAATTATCATCCTCGGGCAGGTTTTTTTGGAGGAAGGGGCGGAATATCTCGTAGCGGTCGCCGCGAAAGGGATGGCCCGGTCCAAAATCGTATTCCTTTAGTCCCTGGCTGTAGAGGATGGCGAAAGCCATAGCCACCTCCTGCCGCTAGCGCATTTTCCTTTCACAATCTTTGCAGGCTACAATCGGGGGGAAATATCCGGGTAGTGTCACCATATCATCAAGCGGTCTTGACTTTTTGCAAAACTGGCACTTGAAAGTAATTTTCTTTTTCCTGGGCTGTTCCTTCTTGTCCGTCTCTGACGTCATTTTCTGCCTCGTACCAGCCGGCGCGGTTAGCCGGCAGGTTATTTTCTATAGTCTAGTCGCTTTCTCCAGTGCCGGTTGTCCTGGCTTCATCTTTACTGGCTGCGGGCTCAGGTTTATCACCGGTGGACTCCGGTTTATTAATCGCGGGCTGTGACTGGTCGTGATTGCCCCGGTGGTCGGTAACGTAAAAGCCCGACCCTTTGAAGATTACCGGTACCGGTGAGAAAATGCGCCGGGCATCGCAGCCGCACTCGGGGCAGGAGACAGTGCCGTCATCGCTGAAGCTTCGTATCAGCTCGAAATGGGATGAGCAATTGGGGCACTCGTATTCATAAACTGGCAAATCTTCTCACCTCCAGACGGTTTGCAACACAAAAAATTAGCACTCTTGCTTTTAGACTGCTAATTCATTTTACTTCAGGCTGGTCTCGCAGTCAAGGTCTCTCCGCCATTATTTTCATTTTTAAGATTGCTTGGTCTATCTATAGAGATTGCTTCGTCCCGATTTTATCGGGGCTCGCAATGACAAAGGTGCCGCCCCGGTTAAATCGTCCCGATTTTATCGGGACTCCTCGCAATGACAAAGGTGTCGCCTCTTGTGAGGACGGGTGAATTAATCATAACAAAACAGAGCCATTTCTTACCGGAGTGCCCTTAACAGTTAGCGCAATGTCAGAGGATTCTCCAGTCCCTGTAGCCCTGCCGGATGACGGACAGATACTCCTCTGAAGGGCTCGTTTCCTCAGATTGACCGGCTCTGATATAGGTTATCGACTCTATGGGGTCACCGTCTTCATTAAATACCGTTACTTTGAGTCTGTTATAGCTACTTTCGTATCTGTCCAGCCGTTTCAAACACTGGTCCGAAACTTCATAGACGGCGCCCAGGACTCTCTCGCCTCTGAAAATCCTGATATTTGCCGTGCTGCCTTTCCTTATTCGGGACCAGCCGTCAAAGACGAGCTTGTGGTTGGGAAGGGTGGCGGTAAACAGGGGCTTGCTGTCCGGGCACCGTTCCTTCATCTGTTTCTGGTTCAGGTTTGAAGCGTAAGCGAAATAATACATTTCTAATTGCAGATTAGCCATTATAAGGTATCGGGAGTAAACTGGCAAACCCGTTTATTCGGGGTTATGTTGCATTAAGATTTATAGAGATTGCTTCGCCCCGACAAAATCGGGGCTCGCAATGACGGCACCGACTTACCGGGTATAGATATCTTCCGGTTATAAGAAGAGTGTTTTTTCAATCTCTTTCAGCCTGGCGATGCCCTTTAGCTCGTAGGGGAACATCGGCAGTTCCACTATTTCCAGGTCCGAGTAGCTAGCGTGAATAGCCTCGATGTATTTTTTCTGCTGCTCAGCCCTGGTCAGCAGGAAAGCCGAGTCCTTTTCCCTGACGACGTTGTTTATTATCAACCGCTTCACTTTGAGGTCGTATTCGTTCAACTTGCCGAAAATACCGTCCATTTGCTCGACGGCGAGGGCTTCCGGTATGGTGACCATATTGAATATCACCCTGTTTTTGATGAAGTCCATATTCTCGGCGGATAACTGCTCCCATCTTTTCAGGATGTCCAGTACCGGCTCCCGGCTTTTTTGTCCCAGCCTCAGTTTCGAGTAGATGCGCGGTGCCATTCTCAGGTGGTTTCTGAGCAGGGCGGGCGTTTCGAGCAAAGCCAGTGTCTGTCCCAGCGGGGCGGTATCCCAGATAATACTTTCATACTCCCCTTTAAGGTGTAATACCCTGATGTAGTCAATCATAAATTCCTCGCTCAGGCCGGGCAATACCGAGGTCATAAACTCGAGGAACCTCGGATAGTCGATGGAGACAAAAGATGAAAAGACTTCGTAGACCTCGGCGCCGAATTTCCCGTCCCACATCTCCATCACTTCATCCATGCCGAGCTCGTTGATATACAGCGATTCCTGCACCCGTGCCGGTTTCTCTTTGCTTTTCATCTCGAAGATGTGTGAGAGGGAGGGGGTGGCGTCGGTTGAGATAGCCAAAGTCTGTTTTCCCAGGGAAGCGTAGTGCAGCGCCGCGGCGGCGGCGCAGGTCGTCTTGCCGACGCCTCCCTTGCCGGTGAACATGGTGATGGTGCTCCTGCCGTGACTGTCTTTGTTATCTGAAGCTGTCATCTTTTTCGTCGGTTAACCAAACATCGGGCCGGAAAGTCCGGACCTTGAGAACGGTTCTATTTTACACCAAAACGCCGGTTCCTGGTAAAGTCAGGCTTGCCCTCTCGGAGCTATCAGTGTAAAATATAAACGGAAGAAATAGAAGGTTTGAAGCGTTTCCTGCATCTACCGGACGGCCTACCCTTCAATTTCTTTTTTCTTTCTATTCTGCTGCCTTTACTTTAACTTTGCTGTCCATGTTGCTTGTAGAGAGGGCAGCGCAGGAGCCGGTTGATTGAGCTATAATCTTGATGAATACGGAAGCAACGGAGCGGAGCCCGGCAGGGGTAACCGGGGCGGGTTCTCTCTGCGTAATATCAGGACGTTCACCTCGCTGAAGAACCCCATTTACCGGCTCTATTTTACGGGAATTATGGGTCAGCGGGCGGCAATGAATATGCAGATGATAGCCCGTTCGCTGCTTATCTACGAACTGACCGGTTCGGCAGCCATTCTCGGGTTGATGTCCCTCTTTCACGCTCTGCCGATACTGTTTTTTTCTATTTTCGGCGGAGTTATCGCCGACCGGGTACAGAAGAAGTACGTGCTGCTGGCCGGTCTGGCAGGTTCGGCGGTCCTTTCTCTCGGCGTTGCCCTTACGTTGACGTCTGGCTACCTGAGCACTGAAAACCCGGGTTCCTGGTGGGTACTGGCGGTATCTTCGCTGATACAGGGGACGATTATGGGGCTGATGATACCCTCACGCCAGGCTATAATCCCGGAGATTGTAGACGGAGAGCATATTATGAACGCGGTGTCCCTTGACAGTACCGGAATGAATACCCTCCGCCTGATGGCACCGGCGCTGAGCGGTTTTCTCATCGATGCTTTTGACTATGGAGCCGTCTACTATGTGATGACCGGAATGTATGTAATAGGTGCGGTCTGCATCGCTTTTATGCCTCTCACCGGCACGATGAGCATCAGCGGCGGTAACGCCCTGGCGGATGTGAAAGAAGGTTTCAGGTATATCCGGAAGGAGACGACGCTTCTTCTTCTCCTTGCCTTTACCCTGTTCGTGGTGGTGCTTTCAATGCCCTATATGACGCTGCTGCCTATTTTCGCTCTGGATATCCTTGACGTGGGCGCCAGCGGAATGGGAGTGCTGGTGAGTGTATCCGGAATCGGCGCTATGATAGCTTCTCTCGTCCTTGCCTCTTTGCCCAATAAAAAGCGCGGGCTGATGCTGCTGGTCAGCGGGCTGCTGCTGGGCCTGGCTCTGGTCTTTTTTTCCTTCTCCAATTCCTGGCCGATGTCTCTTGTTATTATCGTTTTTGTCGGTATGGGCCAGGCAGGGCGGATGGCATTGGGGAATACCCTGATTCAGTATTACGTGGACGATGAATATCGGGGGCGGGTGATGAGCGTATATATAATGGAGTTCGGCCTGACGAGCTTCGGCAGCTTCGGCGCCGGGCTGCTGGCGGAGGGTGTCGGGGCGCAGTGGGCGCTCGGTGGATTTGCTATGGCGCTTGTTCTGGTGGCTCTCCTGGCGCTGGTTTTCCTTCATCGGATAAGGAGACTGGACTAGCTTCGCCGGCGGAGATTTTTATCTCCTTCCCAGGCACCCGCAGCATTTATTTGCCCTTCTTAAACTAAGAAGTGTAAACTATGTGGATAAACAGGAAAGTCCCCGGGGAAGTCAAGGCTGTCTGTCCGGTAAATATGCTCTCCCGCAGAGCGCAAAAAGCTGAGAACGAAGGAATTATTCAGTGAATAATCGTGTAGATGGATATGCAGGAGGAGGAACGGAGCCCGGTATGGGTGGCGGTATGGGCGGCGGCTTCCGGGGCGTAACGTCCCTGCGTAATTTGCGGACGTTCAGTTCGTTCAAGAACCCGTGGTACCGGCTCTACTACTTCGGCATGCTGGGGCAGATGGCTTCGATGAATATGCAGATGATGACCCGCTCTCTGCTTATCTACCGCATGACCGGCTCGGCGGCGATACTGGGGGCGATGTCTCTTTTTCACGCCTTACCGATGCTCGGCCTGTCCCTTTTCGGCGGCGTAATAGCCGACCGGGTGCAGAAGAAGTACGTTCTGATTGCCGGGCAGGCGTTATCGGCGCTGGTCTCGCTGGGCGTGGCTCTTTCGCTGACACTGGGCTACCTGAGCGTTGAAAAAGTCGGCTCGTGGTGGATTCTGGCGGTATCTTCGCTGATACAGGGGACGATTATGGGACTGATGATGCCCTCGCGGCAGGCTATCCTTCCCGAGCTGGTCGACGATGAGCAACTGATGAATGCCATATCCCTGACCAATATGGGGATGAATGTGCTGCGCCTCTTTGCTCCGGCGTTGTCCGGCTTCCTTATCGATTCAATCGGCTTTGAGGCTGTCTACTATGTCACCACCGGCACGTACCTTTTGTCTGTTTTATTTATCTCTTTTCTGCCGCTGACCGGCACGATGGTACTACGCGGCGGAGGCGCTTTCGGTGAAATAAAGGGAGGGTTCCGCTATATCCGTAAGGAGACCACCATTCTCCTTATTCTTTTGCTCACTCTCTTCGGCGTTGTTCTCTCTCATCCGTTTATGCAGCTAATGCCGGTCTTTACCGAGAGCGTTCTCAAGGTGGATGCCACCGGGCTAGGGATAATGATGAGCGTCTCCGGCGTTGGCGCCATCGCCGGCTCTCTTATCCTTGCCTCTCTGCCCAACCGGAAGCGGGGGCTGATGATGCTGGCTGGTTTTCTCGTTCTGGGAATCGCCCTGGTGTTCTTCGCTTTCTCGGAAACGTGGATTATCTCCCTGGGGGTGATTGCTTTTATCGGACTGGGTCAGACGGGAATGATGGCGCTGAGCAATACCCTGCTCCAGTATTACGTGGATGATGAGTACCGGGGAAGGGTAATGAGCATCCTGATGATGCAGTTCGGCCTGACCAGTTTTTCCACCTTTCTTGCCGGAGTACTTATAGAGAGAATTGGAGCGCAGTGGGCAATCGGCGGGCTGGCAATGATTTTACTATTGGTGGCGGTATTGGCGCTTGTCTTCCTTCCCCGGATACGGAACCTCGACTAGTTATGTAAGGTAGCTTTTACTTGTTCAAGCCTCTTTTCAAGCCGCGCACATAAGCTATATGCCCGGTGTGCTGGATTATCTCGCACAGCAGCATGGAAAGTACCTGGCCGATGCTTTGCTCTCTGAAAGGTGTCGTTATTACCTCATCGAGTTTCTCGGGGGTTATACTCTTGAGGTACTCCATGGTTTTTGCCCTTACTGCATTTGCGTAGCCCAGTAAGACCGCAAGTTCGGGGACAGGGAGCGCAGCGATTTGCTCGGCCGTGTAGCCCCAGCCGCTAACCTGCGGGTCATCCGGCATATTGAATTTCTGGTACCACTTCTCCGTTGTCCATACCTGGGGCTTCTGCAGGAACATGCCCTGGACAAATGAGTCCTCGGCCCGGGTCTGGTGCCAGAGCAGGAATCCGATGGAGTTGGCTTCCGGATCTGGCTGCCATTTCAACTCTTCATGGCTCAAACCGTCTACCGCTCCGTCGAGCGCCCTTTGCGCATGGGCGAAAATCGCCTGTGTGAACGTAATCGAGTCCATTTTTAATCACTCCTTCTCTGTACTAGGCGATAGTAGGGTAACTTCACCTCTTTTAGATTATTTTTATTATACTCCCTTGCTTTCAGTCTTTAAAACGGCGGGAAATTCGGGTGGAAAAGGGGCTGCGGTTTCTCTTGACAACCACCTCCGGATTAACTAAACTTCCAGTGGATTTGTATGGTTAATTCTGCTTTTTATTGCCCGATTTCCGGCCTCTGGTCTTACGGCGCAGCGCGTCTTTTACGGTTAAGGAGGACTGGCAGTGTTTAGATTTCCCTTTATACCCCGGGAAGAAAAGTTTTTTAACCTTTTTGAAGGGAGCGCCCGGAATATGGTGAAGGCGGCCCAGCTACTAAAGGAAATGATTTATAACTGGGAGGATGTGGGGAGCAAGCTGGCCGAGATAACCGAGCTGGAGCATGAAGGTGATAGAATTACTCATCAGATTATGGCGCAGGTACACCGCACCTTTGTTACCCCGTTTGACCGGGAGGATATAGCCCTTCTGGCGCACAGTCTGGATGATGTAACCGATTTCATTCACGCTACGGCAGATGCCATGTTCATTTACAAGGTAGACCGCCCCACACAGGCCGCGCGGGAGTTATCCGATATCATCGTTCAGGCGGCCACCGAGGTAGAGCGTTCATTGCCTAAGCTGCGCCATCGCGCTCAATTAAAACAGATACTTGAGCCGTGTGTGGAGATTAACCGGCTTGAGAATGAAGCGGATACGGTGTTCCGCTCGGCTATGGGTGAGCTTTTCTCGGATACGAAAGATATCGCCGAGATTATTAAATGGCGCGAGATTTACGAGCACATGGAAAGCGCTACTGACAGGTGTGAGGATGTAGCTGATGTCCTTGAAGGGGTAGCCCTTAAGCATGCCTGATTCGTCTCTTATAATCCTTGTAATTATCATAATATTAGCTATCAGCTTCGGGGTATCGAACGGATTTAACGATGCCGCCAATGCCATCGCTACCGTAATCAGCACCCGTTCTCTTTCACCCCGTAATGCTGTTATTATGGCTGCCGTCATGAACCTGGCCGGCGCTGCTACCGGGACAGCCGTTGCCATTACCATCGGCAAAGGTATTGTCGCCCAGGAAGTCATCGCTGAGTTCAGCTATATGCCCATAATAGCTGCCCTTGCCTCTGTTATTATCTGGGCTACCGTTGCCACCTATATGGGTCTGCCGATAAGCATAAGCCATGGTTTTGTCGCCGGACTGGCTACTGCCGGAATAGCCCTTGCCGGTCCTGACGCCGTGCTCTGGGGGTGGGGTTATAAGCTCACCTCGACCCTGCTGGCTGTGGTTACAGCCCCGGTACTTGGTTTTATCGGTGGCTTTGTGCTCATGGTTATATTGTACTGGATGTGCTGGCGAAGCCCCCCGAACATGGTCCGGGTGATTTTTAGTCGCGCGCAATGGCTTTCCGGCGCTTTTGTTGCTTATAGTCATGGAAAGAATGACGGTCAGATGCCGATTGGCGTCATTACCATGGCGCTGGTAATATATACCGGGCAGTCCGGCCTCTGGGAGCAGCTTCCTTACGGGAGCCTGTGGTGGGTCGTAGTCCTGTCGGCGGCATCTATCAGTCTGGGCACTGCTTTCGGCGGCTGGCGGGTTATCAGGACAATGGGAACGAAGATTACTACTCTCCGGCCAATTCACGGCTATGCTGCCCAGGCTTCAGCGGCTGCTGTTATTGAACTGGCGTCACATTTCGGAATTCCGGTAAGCACCACCCACTGCATCAGCTCTTCAATTATGGGAGTAGGGGCTACCAGGCGTTTTTCAGCGGTACGCTGGGGGGTAGCCGGTAATATCATTGCTGCCTGGATACTTACCTTCCCCATCTGCGGCGGGCTGGGCTACCTGTTTGCCTGGTTGCTCAAGCTCGTACTGTAATTGATTTACAGGGTAATTTCCCGCTGAACCGTCCGGCATTTTTCAGCAGTAATAATGGCGTCTATTTCCGATACCGCCCGGTCTATTTCATCCGCCCGGTTGACTACCGCATAATCAAACATGGGTAGCTGCTTCATTTCCTCTTTGGCAGTCTTTAAGCGTAAGTCGAGTTCGGACGGAGATTCGGTGCGGCGTCTGGTGAGCCTTTTAAGCAGTTCGTTCGTTGACGGAGGGATGAGGAAAATAGTTACCGCCTGGGGGAGTAATTTTTTGATAGTAGCCGCTCCCTGGATATCGACTTTTACTATTACGTTCCGGCCCTGTTCCAGGGCTTGCCTGACCGATTCTCTGGGCACGCCGTACCAGTTGCCGTAGACCTCCGCCCATTCCAGGAGCTGGTTATTTTCAGCCATTTCCCGGAACTTTTCCGACGTGATGAAATGGTATTCCCTGTTGTCTTGTTCGTTAGCCCGCATGGGGCGCGTGGTCAGGGTGGTGACGTAGTAAACGGGATAATTCAGCTCTCTCATCCGGTTGAGAACCGCGTCCTTACCTACTCCGGAGGGGCCGGAGAGGACAATGAGCAAAGGATTTGCCGATTGGTTATCGGGTGACCGGTTTCCGGAAGATGGTTCTTTCATCGCCTCGTTTTCAGTCTCGGAGCTGAAGTTCCTCGAGTTGGGCTGCTCTGGGCTCGACCTGCCTGTACCTGCCGGCTATGGTTTCCGGGGTAAGGGCAGATAAAACGATATGGCCGCTATCGGTAATGATAACGGCTTTTGTCCTTCTTCCATTTGTCATATCAATCAATAGCCCTTTATCTCTGCTGTCATGGACGGTGCGTTTGGTTGGCGCGGAGTTTGGAGAGGCTATTGCAATAACTCTATTCATCACTATAACGTTATTGAAACCGACGTGTACAAGTTCGATGCTCATCTTTTACCACCTCAGTAGATTGTATCGAGTATGTTAACCGGATGTTCTATATCTTATACCCAAAAAGTTAATTAAGCAACTACCAGGGGCTTGCATTCCGGGCTGTTTAATGATAAATTATTACCTTGGTGAGGCAATTATATTCGGGAGGTTAAGATTTGCAAAAAGAGTTAGCAGAAGTTCTCGCTCCGTATCGGGGTCAGAAGGGTGCTACAATCCCGGTCTTGCAAAAAGTTCAACAGGAAATCGGCTATCTTCCTGAGGATACAATCTCAGAGATAGCCGATTTTTTAGGCATGACAAAGAACGAAGTCTACGGGGTTGCCACCTTCTATGCCCAGTTCCGGTTTGAGCGGCAGGGTGAACACACCATAAAATGCTGTCAGGGTACTGCCTGTTATGTTCAGGGCGGACGCCGTATTCTGGAGGCAGTTGAGAACGAGCTTAAACTTGCGCCGGGCAAGACGACTACCGAAGATTACAAATTCAGCGTTGAGAGAGTGGCTTGTTTTGGCTCGTGTGCTTTAGCGCCGGTTATGGTAGTGGACAAGACGGTCTATGGCAGGTTGACCCCGGCAAAGGCAAGAGAAATAATAGCTCGGTATTAAGGAGAGCAGCCGTGTCATTTGACGAATTCCGTAAGCAGGCCATCGCCGAAAACGAAGCGTTGCAGAAGAGCAATAAGCCACGTATTCTCATCGGAACCGCCACCTGCGGCCGCGCCGCCGGAGCAATGGCTGTCTTAGAGGTAATCGAGAAGGAATTATCCAGACTGGGCATCGAGGCAGTGGTGACCCAGGTCGGCTGTATCGGCCTTTGTTACGCCGAGCCTATCGTGGATATAATCAAGCCAAACCGCCCCCGTATCAGCTACGGTAGCGTTACCCCGGAAATTATTACCCAGTTAATAGAGGACTATCTTGTTAATGATAACCCCCGTCCCGACCTGGCTCTCGGCACGATTGGCGAAGAGAGTATCGATGGCATTCCAAAGCTCTTCGAACTGCCGGTGCTCAAGCCGCAGGTGCGTCTGGCGCTGCGTAATTGCGGACATATAGACCCTGCGGATATGAAGCAGTACGTTGCCAATGATGGTTACACCGGTCTTATCAAGGCTATGGGAATGGAACCTAAAGCGGTTATCGATGAGATAGCTAAGTCCGGACTGAGAGGCAGGGGCGGTGCCGGTGCCTCCACTGGTTTTAAGTGGGAACGTCTCTGGGAAGCCCCGGGCGATGAGAAATACATGATATGCAATGCCGATGAAGGCGACCCGGGTGCCTTTATGGACAGGGCATTACTTGAGGGTGACCCCCACGCCGTGCTGGAGGGAATGCTTATCGGCGCTTACGCCACCGGGGCAAGTCACGGTTACATTTACTGCCGCGCCGAGTACCCGCTGGCTATAGAGCGATTGGAGACAGCGCTGTCCCAGATGGCGGAACACGGCTTATTGGGAGATAACATCCTCGATTCCGACTTCAGTTTCGATATTCAGATTAAGGAGGGCGCCGGAGCGTTTGTCTGCGGCGAGGAGACCGCCCTGATAGCCTCCATTGAGGGCAAGAGGGGAATGCCCCGCTCCCGTCCGCCTTTCCCGGCGGTATCCGGTCTGTGGGGCAAGCCGACAAATGTGAATAATGTGGAGACCTGGGGCAACGTCTCGGCGATATTGCAAAGAGACGCTGACTGGTACTCCAGCTTCGGCACCGAGAAGAGCAAGGGTACCAAGACGTTTGCCCTGGCGGGCAAGGTGGTACGCACCGGGCTGATTGAGGTGCCGATGGGTATCCCGCTCAAGGATATTATTTACGAAATCGGCGGCGGGATTGCCGGCGGCAAGCAATTCAAGGCGGTGCAGACGGGAGGTCCCTCCGGCGGCTGCCTTCCGGCCAGTCTGGGTGACCTGCCGGTGGACTACGAGTCCCTGGCGCAGGCAGGTTCTATCGTTGGCTCGGGTGGAATGGTTGTTACCGATGAGGATACCTGCATGGTTGATTTGGCAAGGTTCTTCCTCACCTTTGTCCAGGCTGAGTCCTGCGGTAAGTGCGTCCCCTGCCGTATCGGCACCAGGCAAATGCTGACTATCCTGGAGCGCATTACCTGCGGCGAGGGACAGCCCGGCGACATCGAGCATCTTGAACAACTTGCCGGGTTAATTAAGGCTACCGCCCTCTGCGCTCTGGGCGGGACGGCCCCCAATCCGGTGTTGACCACGATTCGGTACTTCCGCGATGAATATGAAGCCCATATTAATGAGAAGAGATGCCCGGCATTAGCCTGCAAAGAACTGATTGCTTTTTATATCCTCCCTGATAAATGCCAGGGATGCGGAATATGCCTCCGTAACTGCCCGGTTGGGGCTATAACCGGCGACAAGAGGATGGTGCATATTATTGACCAGGACAAGTGCACGAAGTGCGGCACCTGTTTTAACGTTTGCCCCGAGCGCTTCGATGCCGTGGTGAAAGTTTCCGGGGAGAAGCCGGATGTTCCCAGCGAGCCGATTCCGGTGACGGCGCTGAGACCGGCGGCGAAAAAAGAGGGGAATGAAGAGGAAGCTGCGGAGGAAAATGCCGAGGAATAGGATAAGCCCCCGAGATTATATGATGAGGTTGGATTTGGAATGATTACTGTAACCATTAATGACCAGCAGGTAGAAGCCAGCGAAGGGATGACAGTACTGGAAGTAGCCAAAAAGGGAAACATCTATATCCCGACATTGTGTTATCATCCGTCCCTGACTCCTTACGGGGGCTGCCGTTTATGCGTGGTGGAGATAGAGAACATGCGGGGCTTTCCTACCGCCTGCACGACACCGGCTGCCGATGGCATGGTGGTTAGAACGGATACGGAGCAGCTTCAGGGGTTCCGCCGGGGCGTTCTGGAGCTGATTCTAACCGAGCATCCCCATCCGTGTCTTACCTGCGACCGCAGAGAGCGGTGCGGGCCTTTTGATATCTGCCTGCGCAATGTCTCTGTTACCGAGCGGTGCGTAATCTGCCCGAAGAACGGGCGCTGTGAACTCCAGGAGGTCGTCGATTATGTGGGTATCAAGGAAGTCAGTCTGCCTTACGTGTATAAAGACCTTCCGATACACAGTGATGACCCCTTCTTTGAGCGGAACTATAACCTGTGTATCCTCTGCGGGCGGTGCGTCAGGGTGTGCCAGGAGGTGAGGGGAGCCGGGGCGATAGCTTTTACTTACCGCGGCAGCCAGGCGCTTGTCGGGACTGCCTTCGACAAGTCGTTACAGGAAGCCGGCTGCCAGTTTTGCGGGGCCTGCGTCGATGCCTGCCCCACCGGGGCACTGGTGGAAAAGGGCAGGAAGTGGGAAGGCAAGGCAGCCGAGCGCACGATGCTTACCACCTGCCCCTACTGCGGGGTCGGCTGCCAGCTTGAGCTACAGATTAAAGACGATAAAATTATAGAAGTCATTCCCAACCGGGAAAATGAGGTCAACCGGGGGCAGGCCTGCGTGAAGGGACGGTTCGGCATCCAGGAGTTCGTCCACCACCCGGAGCGCCTGACCACGCCTCTGATAAAGCGGAACGGTAAATTCGAAGAGGCTACCTGGGAAGAGGCAATCGAGCTTGTTGCCGGTAAACTGTCTTCCTATAATAAGGACGAACTGGCTGTGATTGCTTCGGCAAAAAGCACCAATGAAGATAATTATGTTGCCCAGAAGTTCTCCCGGGCGGTGCTGGGCACCAACAATCTGGACCACTGTGCCCGCCTCTGACATTCTCCCACTGTGGCCGGTCTGGCCGCAACGTTCGGAAGCGGAGCAATGACAAATTCGATTCACGATATAGGTGATGCCTCCTGTATCCTGGCTATAGGCACCAATACCACGGAAACTCACCCGGTGACCGCGCTGGAGATTAAAAGGGCTGTTTTTAACGGGGCCAAGCTGATTGTCGCCAACCCGCGCAATATCGAGCTTGTCCGTTTTGCTCATATATGGCTGCGGCATAAGCCGGGGTCGGACGTCGCCCTGCTTATGGGAATGATGAAGGTAATAGTGGACGAAGGGCTGCTTGATTCCGCCTTTATCAAGGAACGCTGCGAGAACTTCGACGCCTTCAAGGAATCGCTTAAAGCCTTTCCTCTCGACGTAGTTGAGGAGATTACCGGAGTGCCCGGTGAAAAGGTAGCCGAGGCCGCCCGTGTCTATGCCACCGATAAGCCTTCGGCGATTCTTTACGCGATGGGCATCACCCAGCACACTCACGGCACCGATAACGTGGAGGCTACGGCGAATATGGCGATGCTCACCGGAAACGTGGGCAAGCCTTCAACCGGAGTTAATCCTCTGCGCGGTCAGAATAATGTCCAGGGCGCCTGTGACCTGGGTAGCCTGCCCAACGTATTTCCCGGCTATCAGCAGGTGGCTGACGAAAATGTGAGGAAGAAATTCGAGGAAGCCTGGGGCACCGGTCTTAACCCCACTCCCGGCCTGACCCTTACCGAGATGTTCGACGCCGCCGCTAAAAAACAGGTAAAGGCTATTTACCTGTTTGGCGAGAACCCGGTACTGAGCGACCCGGATGCCAATCATATCGAGGAAGCGATTAAGGCGCTGGACTTCTTCGTTGTCCAGGATATGTTCCTCAATGAAACTGCCGAGTTTGCCGATGTCGTCCTGCCGGCGGCGAGTTTCGCCGAGAAGGACGGTACCTTCACCAATACCGAGCGGAGGGTACAGCGGGTGAGAAAAGCTATCGAGCCTGTCGGCGAGTCCAGGCCGGACTGGCTTATTATATGTCAGATTGCCCGGAAGATGGGTGGCAAGGGGTTCGACTTCGAGAATCCGGAGCAGATTATGGAGGAGATTGCCAGCCTTACTCCGAGCTACGGGGGTATCTCTTACAGTCGTATCGAGGACGGCGGCTTGCAGTGGCCCTGCCCGACGCCGGAACATCCGGGGACACCGATACTTCATACCGAGCAGTTCAGCCGGGGTAAAGGTAAATTTATACCGCTGGAGTACAGACCTTCGGCGGAGACTCCCGATTCCGAGTATCCTCTACTTCTGACTACGCTCAGGAGCCTGTACCACTTCCATACCGGAACAATGACCAGGAAGGTAAAGGGGCTGAATAAAATCCTCAGTGAGGAAAAGATTGATATTAATCCTGATGATGCTTCAGCCCTTGGTGTAAATGACGGTGATATGGTTAAGGTTATCTCGCGGAGAGGCGAAGTAACGGCGAAGGTTAAGGTTACCGACGTTTCACCGGTGGGAGTGGTGGCAATGGACTTTCACTTCAGTGAAAGTCCGGTCAACAAGCTCACCATTCAGGCCCTCGACCCGGTGGCTAAGATACCGGAGTACAAGGTCAGCGCGGTAAGGGTGGAGAAGAATTAAAGCCTGAGGCATTTAATAGAGTAAAAAAGAGGGTGGTGGCGCTTTAGCGCCACCACCCACATAAACTCCCGACCGTGTTTAATGAGGCTCTTTCTTAAACAACCACAACCAGTATTA
>CAZOUZ010000006.1:11264-21297 GCA_964583115.1 uncultured Dehalococcoidales bacterium | reverse complement strand
GGTAAAGCAAAGGCAAAAGGTTTTAATCAGGGTGCTCTCCCTTTGTAATTGCGAGCCCCGATTTATCGGGGCGAAGCAATCCGCATTCCATTGTGTCATTCTGGCGAAAGCCAGAATCCACCCTTTTCCCCCCTCCTGGATTCCAGCCTTCGCTGGAATGACAGACACGTATTGCCCCTCACCCCCTTTATATCTATTCCCACCCGCTTGCCTCCGCTGACCTGCTCGTCGTACAAGACTTTGGCAGGCGGGTTAGCGCAAGTAGGCCGCCCTTAAGGTAACAAAAAGAGGGGCTTACGCCCCTCTTTTTAATTACTTCCCCCCTTCCCCTTTTGAAAGAGTTTGCCCTGAAAAACAGTATGTCCGTGTCACCCTGAGCGGAGCGAAGGGTCTCGGTGCTGAGGGGTGACTTAATCGCCCCACCCAGAGTTTCTTCGTCGTCCCGATTTCATCGCCCCGATTACATCGGGGCTCAGAATGACATTAAAGAGGGAAGGGGGACACAGGGGGATAGGGTTTCCATAAATCAGGGGGAGAGGTAGATAAACATCATTAACTCCCTTAGCAAGACCCTTCCGTCTGTGATAAAATAGTCGGGTAATTATGGATAGTGAATTCAGGCGTTTGCCCGGTGTCGACAGGCTTCTCTCCGAGGAGAGGATTAAGCAGCTTGCCGAAAGATATCCCCATGAATTGCTGGTGACCGTGGTAAGGCAGCAGCTTGAGACTGAGCGCCTGGCGATAACCGCCGGTAACAAATGCAGTCCTGTTGACGAGATGGTAAAGTCAATCTCCGCCCAGCTAAGCAGCCTGGAGAGTCCGAGCCTGCGCCCGGTTATAAATGCCACCGGAGTGGTGCTGCATACCAATATCGGGCGCGCCTCGCTCAGCCCGGAAGCGATAGCCGCTATGGGCACTATCGCCGGGAGATACTCAACTCTTGAGTTCGATATCGAAACCGGCAGAAGGGGCAGCCGTAATGTCCACATCGAGCAGGCCCTTTGCCGGTTGAGCGGTGCCGAGGCGGCGCTGGTGGTGAACAATAATGCCTCGGCGGTGATGCTTGCCCTTACTGCCTTAGCCCGCAGGAAGGAAGTGATTGTCTCCCGGGGTGAGGCTGTGGAGATTGGCGGCAGCTTCCGCATACCGGACGTGATGCGCCAGAGCGGGGCGAAACTGGTTGAAATAGGCACTACCAACTGCACCTATATTACCGATTACGAGCAGGCGATTACCCCCCGCACGGCGGCGCTGATGCGGGTACATTCCAGCAATTTTCAGGTTGTCGGCTTTACCCATTTCATTACCTTCGAGGAGTTGACGGCTCTCGGCGATAAATATGAGCTGCCGGTGCTGGATGACCTGGGCAGCGGCTGTTTTCTGGAGACGGAACAATTCGGACTGGCCCATGAACCTATGGTACAGCAGAGTGTCTCCGCCGGTGCCGGTCTTGCCTGTTTTTCCGGGGATAAACTGGTCGGCGGGCCCCAGGCCGGCATCATCGTCGGTAAGAAACAGCTTGTGGACAAATTGAGAAGGCATCCGCTGGCGAGGGCGGTAAGAATAGATAAGATAAGACTTGCCGGGCTGGCGGCGACCCTGCTTCATTACCTCAAGGGCGAGGCTGCGGAGAAAATACCGGTCTGGCGAATGATATCGGCGCCTCTCGAAGAAATAGAACGGCGTGCCGGGACCTGGGCAAAGGCTCTCGGCGGCGCGGCGCGGGTGATAGATGGGGAGAGTATGGTCGGCGGCGGCAGCCTGCCGGGAAGCGCTCTGCCGACGAAACTTGTCGCTATCGGTGGGGGAGGCGGGGGGAGGAAACGCATTTCAGCCCAGAAACTGGCTGTAAAACTGCGGAAGAGTGAAAAATGCCCGGTTATCGGCCGCATTAGTGATGATGTCCTGCTGCTCGACCCGCGCTCCGTCCTGCCTGAAGAGGACGAGATTATACTCGGAGTTCTGGGAGACATAGCTGCCGATTTGAAAAGCACTTAACAATTCTTGTGGCGTATTTTCTTCGGTATGTGAGGTCAACACGCTGAAGAATTACATAATATTATTGAATTACCAAACTTAATTCAGGAGGTAGGAATATGGCTGAGAACGAAGTAGTCCTGCGGTACGGATTCAATCCCCATCAGGTGCCTGCCAGGTTATTCAGGGAGAAGGGTGGTCTTCCGTTCCGGATTGTTAACGGCTCTCCGGGTTATATCAATATGCTGGATGCTATGAACTCTTGGCAGCTGGTCAAAGAGCTAAAAAAGGCGCTCGATATGCCGGCGGCGGCATCGTTCAAGCACGTCAGCCCGGCCGGAGCGGCTGTAGGCATCCCGCTGAGCGATGTGCTGAAGAAGACTTACTTCGTTGATGATATGGAGATGTCCCCGCTGTCTTCGGCTTACGCCAGGGCGAGGGGCGCCGACCGCGTGTCATCCTACGGCGACTGGGTAGCCCTCAGTGAGACCGTCGATGTGCCTACTGCCCGGCTGCTTAACCGCGAGGTATCGGATGGCGTTATCGCTCCCAGTTTCGAGAAAGAGGCTGCCGAGATTCTCAAGAAGAAGAAAAACGGCAGATATGCTTTACTTGAGATGGATATGGACTACGAGCCGGAAGAGCTCGAAGTCCGCGATGTCTACGGGGTACGTCTGGAGCAGAAGCGTAACGATTTATTAATAGATGCCGGACTTTTCAAGAATATAGTTACCGAGAAAAAAGAGCTGCCGGAGTCGGCAATAAGAGACCTTATCGTCTGCACCACTGCCGTAAAGTATACCCAGTCCAATACAATCGGTTTCGGCGTTGACGGGCAGGTGATTGGAATGGGCGCCGGGCAGCAGTCCAGAATTCACTGCACCCGGCTGGCCGGAGAGAAAGCCGACCGCTGGTTCCTGCGCCAGCACCCGACTATTCTGGACTTCAAGTGGCGCCAGGGAGTTGTCCGTCCGGTAAAGAATAATACCATCGACCTCTATTTGCAGGACGATTTGACCGATATCGAGCAAAAGAACCTGGAAGAAGCCCTTGAGATAGTCCCGCCCCAGCTTACCAGGCAGGAAAAACGGGACTGGCTGAGCAAGTTGAAGGGTGTTGTCCTCAGCTCGGATGCCTTTATTCCCTTCCGCGACACAATCGACCGCAGCTACCGCAGCGGTGTCGGCTACGTCGTCCAGCCCGGCGGCTCCCTGAGAGACGATGACGTGATAAAGGCGTGCAACGACTACGGAATGGTGATGGCTTACTCGAAGACGAGACTTTTCCACCACTAGCTCCTGATGGAAAGGAACCAAATAACGGAGTCAGTTCTCTGTAAAAGCGGGTAAAAATGTTTGTTCTGGGTACTGCCGGACATATTGACCACGGCAAGTCGGTGCTGGTAAAGGCTCTTACCGGGATAGACCCCGACCGGCTGCGCGAGGAAAAAGAGCGGGGCATGACCATTGACCTCGGCTTTGCCTGGCTGAAGCTGCCCGGCGGGCAGGAGGTCGGCATTGTCGATGTCCCGGGGCACGAGCGGTTCATCAAGAACATGCTCGCCGGAGTGGGCGGTATTGATTTAGCCCTGCTTATTGTTGCCGCTAACGAAGGAGTTATGCCTCAGACCAGGGAGCATCTTGCCATCCTGGACCTGCTCGGAATAGAAAAAGGGGTCGTTGCCATCACCAAGAAAGACCTGGTGGATGAGGAGTGGCTGGAGCTTGTCCGGATGGACGTGGAGGAGTTGATAAGCTCTACCAGCCTGTCTCAGGCTCCGATTATTGCCGTTTCGGCGATTACCGGCGAAGGCTTGCCCGAACTGGTTTCTGCAATAGACGGGCTTTTAAGCTCTGCCGGGTCGAGAAAAGATACCGGCAGACCGAGGCTGGCCATAGACAGGATTTTCACGATAGCCGGTTCCGGGACTGTAGTTACCGGGACCCTTATAGACAGCTCGCTCACCCTGAACCAGGAAGTGGAGATTGTTCCCCCCGGTTTGAAGTCGCGGATACGGGGGTTGCAGACGCATAAAGCCCGCGTTGATACGGCGGCGCTCGGCAGCAGGGTCGCCGTCAATCTTGTCGGTGTCGCTACTTCGCAGCTCAAGCGTGGAAACGTACTCACCACCCCCGGCTGGCTGAAGCCCACCACCATGCTGAGTGCCCGGCTGAAACTGCTTCCTCACCTGCGCCGTCCTCTGCCGCATAATGCTACCGTCAGCTTTCATACCGGCGCTGCCGAGACGATGGCCAAGGTGCGTTTGCTGGAGAAAGACAGGCTTGAGGCCGGTGAGACTGCCTGGGCGCAGTTTCAGTTGACCGAGCCGGTGGCGGTTATCAAAGGCGACCACTTTATCATCCGCTCGCCGATGGATACCATCGGCGGGGGTAGAATCGTTGATTCTCATGCCAGACGGCTCCGCCGTTTCCGCCCGGCTATTATCCAGAGCCTGGAAGTCAAGCAGGAGGGCACCTCTGAAGAAGTTGTTGTCACCCTGCTGGAAGCAGGCCAGCCGATGGAACTGTCAGCCCTGCTGGCTAAAACCGAGCTGGCAGCCGGTGAAGCGAAACCGGCGGTGGAATCGCTCATCCAGCAGGGGCAGGTAATAGCGGTCGGGCAGGGAGAACAGGGCCTTCTTTATACGGCGACCGGCTGGGACCGTCTGGGTAAACAGGCGACTGCCGTGCTCCAGGAATACCACCGGAAGTTCCCGACCCGCACTGGTATGCCGAAGGCGGAGCTTGGCAGCCGGCTGAAGCTCGGCAAATATTCGCCGGCTGTCTGGCAGAAGTTTGCCGGTGAAGGCGTGGTGAGCGAGGAAGGATTGAACGTGCGCCTTCCTTCGTATCAGGTCAATCTCACCGGAGACCAGCAGGACAGGGTTGACGCCTTTCTGGACTCCCTGGCTAAAAACCCCTACTCACCCCCCGCTGAAAAGATACCCGAGCCCGACCTGCTTAATCTGCTGATTGAGCAGCGTAAGGTGGTGAAGCTGGCTGATAATGTCGTCTTCTCCGCTTCAGCCTATAATGAGATGGTGGAGAAAGTTACTTCCCATATCAAGGAGCAGGGAAAGACAACCCTTGCCGGGGTCCGTGATTTGTTGAAGACCAGTCGCAAGTACGCCCAGGTCCTTCTCGAGCACCTCGACGAGAAAAAGATAACCCGCCGCGTCGGTGACGAGCGGGTCTTGTACTAGGTTTGCAGCTTTTAACGATGGGGTGAGGGTGTATTCCGCTGTTCCGGGCGGTTTTTTTGTCAATAGTCTATAAATAGGCTAAAATTAATCGTAATAAAGAATAAGTTGCCCCTTTGGGTATTGACAATCTCGGCAATAGAGATTACATTTTAAGCCTCAGGGTAAAGGGCTGCACAATGTGAAATAATCTCAGGACAAAAATACTGTTATGATGGAGGAAGGAGTCGGGAACGTCGGATAAAGCGGCGGGTATCGGCGTCCTTTCTTGTATAGCACGCAGGAGGTGTTAGATGCTTAACAAAGCAATAAAGGCTTCAGGTAGTGAGGTGACGCTGTTCACCAGCAGCGAATACGGTAGTGACGTCGAGGAGTTTCAGTCAGCGGTGAACTCGTGGTTGAGCGGTCAGCCTGCAAACGTTGTAATCGAAGACGTTATCTATCAGCATTGCGGGATTACTTCTCGCGGTAAGGACATATTTTCCATGGTTATCATCTCCAGGTCGACCTAGGACGTTGACGGGGATTCCTGATAGTAACGGTGCCACCTTATTTATGGACCGTTCTCCCTTTGCGGGTCTTATATCGCAACTGCAAAGAGGGTATTGGCTCTTAATTAAGGGTGCTTATTCTTTTTCGCGATAGATTAACCAAGGGGGTGTAAGCAAATGGACAAGACCTCGGTAGGACTGGATGAAAATGTTGCCGGGTTGTTGTGCTATGTGTTGGTATGGATTAGTGGCCTGGCGTTTTTCCTGCTGGAGACGGAAAATAAGTTCGTCCGCTTCCACGCTTTGCAGTCGATTGTAGTTTTCGGTGTTCTTACGGTTGCTTCGCTTGTTCTCAGCTTTATACCGGTGGTCGGGGGCTTTTTCTTTGCGGTAATCTGGCTCCTGGGCGTTGTTCTCTGGATAGTCCTGATGATTAAGGCTTATCAGGGGATAAGGTATAAGCTGCCCTGGGCCGGTGATTTTGCCGAGAAAAGACTGGGTTAAACAATCATAGCTTGTGTGACCTGTATCACATACACGGCCGCTCCCGCCTCCTATAATATTAATAATATTAATATTACATAAAGGAGGGGTGATGAGCGGCAAATTGAAATATACAGGTGTGTTTGTGATACTGACCGCTGTAGTTTCTCTTGTTCTCGGCATTGTCTTTATTCAGCAGGGGTTTGCAAAAGAAGCTTTCCTCGTTGAAGCTATGGAGCAGGAGCAGATTACGGTAACCGGAGTTGAAGGCATAGTGGACAATGCTGCAAAAGCCCAGACTGCCGGTGACGTTGTCAGGGAACACCGCCACGGTATTTCACCGACTTACGGTGACCTTCTGGGTGAAGGACGCTTCGACCCGACAAACCCGATGCAGCTTAGCTACGCCCAGGCTCTTAACCTTGAGAACTATCTTTACCTGGCGGTTGCTTCCTTCGGTGTTTTTACCGTTGTCAAAGCAATCGGCGCTTTTATGATAGTTACCGGTCTGGGTCTTGGCGCTGCCGGCTACGGTTTAATCAGCAGGACGCAGTAATTATCTAAAAAAATATTAAAACAAATTCTCTCTGGGGCTGGGGAGGTATCTGCCTCCCTCAGCCCTTGCCGTTTAATTACCGGCCGGGACAAAATAGTATCAATCGCAGCGTGGCTTGACAACATACCCGGAGAGAATTAAACTCAAGTTTCAGCGTTACCGCAGTGAAAGAAGAGAACACCGGGAGGAGGTAAAAAATGAGACGTTTTCGCGGGTTATCAGCCGGACTGCTTGCTGTTTGTTTAAGCATTTTTTTAATCGCGGGGTGCTCTCCCGCCTCGGAGAGTGAAGCGTTAGAGTCTGAAGAGGAAACTGAGGAAAGCGAACCGCAGACCTCGCAGAATGGGAATGGCGAGTCGAACGATGATTGTGACGAGGTAAGAAGAGAACTGGCGTCGGTGCGGTCGGAGTATAATGAGTTGAATTTAGATTATAACAAATTGAACACGGAGTATGGTGAACTGGAAGCTGAACACGGCGTATTGAATACACAATATGATAAGTTGCAGGAAAAGTATAATGCATTGGACATCAAGTATAACGCCGTAATACAGGCAACGGTGGAGCTTGGCAAGGAGGATGTAGAGCAGGCGGTATTTGACCTTATTAACCAGGACAGGGAGATTAATGGCCTTAAAAAGCTGGAATGGTCGGTCCGTCTTTACCGGAATGCAGAGCAACACAGCGACTACCTGGCGGGAAGGGGAGTGCTGGAGCTGGCTGACCGTACCTACTGGCAGGATGTGGCCTGTGCTGCGGGGTATGCCACGGTGGAACAGCTTGCTATCGGGATGTTGAGAGTCTGGCAGGAGGCTACAAGCTATGAGGGCAGCTTTCTCAATGACTATGCCAAATTCGGCGCGGTAGCCGTGACCAGGACAGGGGACGTGTACTATATCACCTATTTTTCCCATATGGAGAAGTAGGCCGGTGAGGGATTACATCTAATCGGGAGAATGGAAGAAGAGCTAATAAATAGTAGCGAAGATATAGAGTATTTCAACCGGAGCAGGGAACTTGCTTACGGAGGCAGGCCGGGCAGGCAGCGCCGTGATTTCTGCATCGGCTACATTAAGCACAAGAAAGCCGTGCTGGAAAGAGTCCGCCGGGAAATAGCCGAACAGGAAAAGCAGGGCATGCAATTTACCTGCCATAAAGGCTGTTCGTACTGCTGCGTGCTATACATCGAAGCCGGTATAGCCGAATGCGAGGCTATCGTCTATTACCTTTATAACAATATTAACGCCTTCTTAACCTTCCTGGAGCAGTATCCTGCCTGGAGGCACGAAACGGAACGGCACGGTGACCTTGCCAGGGCGTGCCAGGCGGGCAGGGCGAAGCTGAGGAGAGAGAAGGACAATGTCGAAGCCAACCGGCGAGAGGCGCTCGATTCACTGATGGACTACCAGTCGCTCGATGTGCCCTGCCCTTTTTTACATAACGGTGCCTGCTCCATATACGAGGTCAGGCCTTACGCCTGCGCCGTTCACTATGTGACCACCCCTGCCGACTGGTGCAGCCCCTTTCACCCCGGCGAGCCGCTCGTATACCGGGCGAAGCCCGGCGATGATATGCTGGACAGGACTCTCTATAACCAGCCGCTTCCCGACCCGATAATCGTCTCTATGCCCCTCACCGTTTACGAAATCCTCAGCGGCGGTATCCCCTATATTATCGAAGTAACCGGACTCAAAGACCTCGAAGAGGTGATGAATGGCCAGGAAGACGATTAGTCATTTGTTATTCAGGGTTCTTGACATGAGTTAACACAGGTATTAAAAAGATGAAAAACGGGGCGAGCAAAGTAGAAGATTTAAAAGAGAAAATCCTGAGGGGAGAACTCAATCCGAAACAGGCAAAGAAAATACTTCATGAAAGAGGTGCCCAGGTTCAATTTCATTTTGGGTCTGTGGAGATTATGGAGAAGGAGTAAATAAATGGTGAAGATTAAAGCGGTGATTTTACTGTTGGTATTCTGCGTGATATTTTCTGTGGCAGCTTGTGAAGGGCAAACTACGACTAAATCCGGGACATTAGAACTACCAGATGAACTGCCGTCGGAACGAGTATGGGTCAACACTCGTGATGGCCTTACCGTTTTATCATCGGACGGCTGGCACTCCTTCTACCAGGACACCACAGTATTCGATATCGCTCTGGAATCCCGGGAAAAGCTATGGGTGGCTACCCGGGAAGACCTGGCCTATTTCGATGGTAAAAAATTTGTGGTCTCATCAGAATCTCACAAGGCTGGCGAGATTGATATTGATGCCCAGGGTCGGCTGTGGCTAGCGAGAATCTGGGCAGGCACCGGTTACGGTGTGGGACTATATGATGGCGATGAGTGGACTCCTTTTGCCTTCAGAGACTATGGGATAGAGGACATCAGTGCGGGCTCGTTCCGTGATATCCAGGTTGATGATGGTGGACAGGTTTGGGTAGCTACATCCGAAGGGTTGGTGATGTTTGACCAACGGGAGTGGAAAAGGCTTACGTTGCCTATTTCCGACCAGGTGCTGTATTGCCTTGCCATTGATGATATGGGACAGCTTTGGGTCGGTCACAGAGACGGGTTAAGCATATTCGATGGCGCTTCATGGACGACCTGGACAGGCAGCGATATGGCTCTGACGGGTAAGGTCATGGTGGAGAATATCGCTTTTGATAGTAAAGGAAGCGTATGGCTCGGCGTTCCCCACAAAGGGGTCCTTACCTTCGATGGGGAGAACTGGAAAAAGTACGATACCTCCAATTCCGGTCTGGTTAATGACTTGATACAGGCTGTAGCTTGTGATGACCAGGGACGTGTATGGATAGGGACCGACTGTGGAATAAGCGTATTCGACGGGGCGGAATGGATAACCTACAACATGAGTAATTCGGGACTGGTTAGTGATGACGTGACCAAGATATTAATCGAAAGGGGTGGCTTGGCAAGCCTGTCACCATTACAGGAAATCAAGGCAGGAAAGTTAAGCGGTGTCATAAAGCGAGGTGGCAAAGCGATGGCTGGGGTAAAAGTGATGCTATGCACCAGTGTAATGGGTACCATTCCCGGAATTGGTTTTGGTGGAGAAACTCCCTGCGAAGGCCCAGTCCAGATAGAAACAAATACGGATGAATCAGGGGGCTTCAGGTTTGAAGATGTGCCTATCGGGGAGTATGGGCTGGCGATGCGGGACACAGAAGGAAAGTGGTTTACCGTTATGTCGAAAACAGGTGTCCCCGTAGAAGAGAAATTTATGGTGGAGGAGGGGAAAACGACATCGATTGGCGTGTTAAATCTTGGAGAATAAGAGTACGCGAATAGTTCAGGGCCTGATGAAC
>CAZOUZ010000006.1:3225-11164 GCA_964583115.1 uncultured Dehalococcoidales bacterium | reverse complement strand
CCTATGAATTTGCAGACGAGAGAATACTTGAAACCAACACCTGTCATTGACTGTGACAATCCCTCTATACGGGAAAAAGCTGTAGAGCTAACAAAGGAACACACGGATATTGTTGAGAAAGCCAGAGCTCTTTTCTATTTTGTTAGGGATGAAATTAAATACAACATATATGTATCTAAGTCTCTCGCTGAGCACTTTCGAGCCAGTAACACATTATCAAAAAAGGTGGGGTATTGTGTTCAGAAGGCAGTCCTTCTTACCGCTTTAGCTCGTGCTGTGGAAATTCCAGCCGGTTTAGGATTTGCCAGACTCAGAAGTAACCTCCTCCCGGAAAAAACACTGAAGTGGCTGGGTACAAATATACTTCCTTTTCACGGCTTTTCCGAATTGTATATAAACGGAAATTGGGTTAAGGCTACTCCCGCCATTGACCTGCAAACGTGCGAAAGGGGCAGGATTGTACCGGTTGAGTTTGATGGTAAGAACGATGCTTTGTTTAACCCTTATAATCGAGACGGCGCATTGCATATCGAATATCTTAAGTTCATCGGCCGTTATCCTGATGTACCACTGGATGAACTCTGGGACGTAGTTACTCAAACTTATGGGAGCAAGTTTCTCGAACCGTCACGGTAAAGCTGATGGGATGTGTACGTTTTCAACGAGGCTTGAAAGTTCGGCTGCACTTAAGTAACAAAAACCAAAATGTTTAGCTCGCAATAGACGAATAAAGCTTCAAGCTTTCCTCAAATCTCTCTCTCCCTCATTTGCGATAAAAATTACATACCTGGGGTTGGTGGTGCTTTTTGCGGCTATAGGCGGCGGTGTGCCGCCTGTCTGAGGCGGGTGATTCCGCCCGTGGGTGGACTGATTAAAAATTCTCTGCTATAATAGCCCTGTTACTGCTACTACAAACACAGTATACCCTTGTAGCTCAGAGAACAGAGCGGCCCCTTACAATGGGGCAGGACGTGGGTGAAAATCCCACCAAGGCAAGTTACCGGACCGGAGTTGATATCCGGTCCGTTTCTTTTTCACAGCTTTCCCAGTTCGTCCAGCAGCTTTATTACCCTCAGGGACTCGCCGGTTCCGGTAGTACCCCTCATCGATACGGCTACAGAGAGGGTTTCCAGTATCTCTTCCTTGGTAGCTCCGGCGGCGATTGCGCTATTGGTCTGTGCCAGAATGCAGTTGGTGCAGCCGGTGCCGAGTGCCAGAGCCAGTGACATCAGCCGCTTAATCCTGGTGCTGAGCGCGCCGTCCCGGTAGACCGTTTCGGTCACGGAACGCTGGCTGACCGTCAGGTCGGGCAGTGACTCGGTGAATTTTTTAAGCAGTTCCTGTCTTTCCTCGTTGAGTTTAACCTGGCTTTCCATAATCTACTTCTCCTTTTCGGTTCTAACTGTTACAAAACTGTATAGCCGTTATAGATATGCCCTGTCTTCTGGAATAGAGGGAATATGGGAATAATGAAAAGAATCTGTGGCGGGAGCGCATGGGAGTCGAACCCACCGAAGACACTACTAATGCCCCCCAACGGAGTTGAAGTCCGCGAAGCCCACCGGGACTCATCCGCCCCCCTGAACCTTGAGTTAAAATAAGTATATATTATTCAGCTTTTTCAACGCAATAAGCGGTTTAACCCTATCCCCCCGCAAAAACCCTGAAAAATTTAAAGATTTTTCTCCCTTTCGTAAAGAGCTTGCCCCTGGCTTGAACAGGGGGAGATTGAGAGGGATTTTGAATCCCCCTAATCCCCCTTTGAAAAAGGGGGAGAGCCGTTATTTCTGCGGGGTAAGGTGGAGCTTGAAGCCGTCCTCGACCTCCTCCACCCGGGCGGAGTACCCCTCGCTCTGTGCCAGGCGGGATACGTTCTCTTTGGAGACGGCGCTCTCGACCAGCACGGTCAGCTCCTTATCGGGGTTATCTTTAATGGCTTTCTTAGTCCTGACCACCGGAATCGGGCAGGAAAAGCCGCGGACATCCACTTCAATCATTATTGATTTCTCCTTCCGTATAACAGACTCCGCTCCACTGGCAAAGGTTCTCCTTGAACACGGCGGGAAGGCAGTCGATGATTTCCCTGACTCTGGTCGCCGGTGTTGCCCGGGCGAATTCTCCCGCCGTGCGGTTTGCCCTGGCGGCGATGATTGCCGCTTCGTGCGGTTCGAGTCCGGCGTAAACGAAAGCCGCCACCATGCCGGTGATAGTATCGCCGGTGCCGCCGATAGCTTCAAGCTCCGGTATGTCCGGTTCGTTTATTGTTGCCAGTACCTCTCCGTCACGGATTACGTAGTCGGTTGCTCCCTTGACCAGCAGCAGTCCGGCGGCGTTGTTTTGCCGGTAAGCGGCGGCGGCAAGCTCCGGCGTGCGGGTGATATCGGCGTCGAAGAGGTGCCTGTTTATATAGGCGGGGTGGTAGGCATCGGCATCTGCCAGGAAAGCCATCTCGCTGGCGTCCGGGGTGAAGATATCGAACTCTTCGGCCAGTCCGGCTGCCTTGGCGGCGTACATCGAGGCGGCATCGGCAATCAGTGCCGGCTTTTTCGGGCATTCTTTTACGGCGCTGATTAATCTCCTGGTCAGAGCCATATCGGGCAGGCAGTAGTGCAGTGCCAGCACCTCCGGGGAAAGTCCGGCTACCTGCTCAATCAGGTATTCGTGAATCCGGCGGCTGCCTTTGCCCTGCCCGTCGTCTCCGGAGACCAGTGCCTGGGGCGGCTCAATTCCCAGGTATTCGGTAGTTGCCAGGGCGGTGCCAATCATAGCGCCGGTGCCCTGGGTACGGGGTATGCGTTGCCCGCCGATGGACAAAAACTCCCCGTCTTTCTCGACCTTCCCGGTGGTCAGGGGTAAGCCTTCAACCGGGACGGTCCCGAAAATAAGCAGCATAACTATTTATCCCCTTTCCAGAGGGCGAGGCTTTCTTCAAAAGCCCGGCCCAGCATTAATCCGCAGAGGGTGAAGCTGAACTTTCCCGGGTTCGGCGCTTCGGAGAGGTTTTTGTCCACGATTTCAGCGTGGAGCAGGGGAATATCCGGGCAGCCGCCTCCCGAGGTGTTAACGATTTCTCCGCTTTCCTTGTCAAAGGTCAGCTTCATATTACCGGCTTTCACCATCAGCCAGCGCCCGAAGTCAATCACCTTGACCAGCTCCAGGATTTCCGGGGCACCTGTTTTCAGCGGGCTGACGCTGATATAGTCAATGGACTTCTCGTTCAGCAGCCGCTCTATTCCCGGCTGCTCCACCAGGTTTATCGCTACTGCCAAATCGCATCCCTTGCGCAACTCCGGCGGCGGAGCCACCAGCTTCACCTCGTAGCCCTCCTTTTTGAGGACTCTCTCCGCCTGCATAGCGTGCTGCACCTCTGTAAACAGCACCAGTCCGCTGCCTTCGAATGCTATCTTCTTTTTGTTTTTGCGTTTAAAAAATGTCATCTTTTCCTTTATACCGCCTTTTCTCTCATTAAGAAGCCGATAGCCAGGCAGAAAACGAGTCCGATGATAACCGCTGCCGGGCCGAAAGCGCCGGTGCCGCTGGGGCTTGAGGCAAGCAGGAAGTTATGGGCAACGGCAGCCCCGGCGAAATAGCCGAAGACCGTCACCGCCGCATCGGTATTGCCTTCTCCGGAGAGGATGAGATTGCGCAGCGGGCAGCCGCCGAGCAGGGTAGCCGCCAGGCCGAGCAGGCCCATTCCGAGGAAGTTCCACACGTGGTCGTTATGGGCTACCGCCTGACCGGTAAAGCCCCAGTGGTATATGCCGTCGGCGGCGAAATTGCCGATGGCGTAGTTGGTGACCAGGGCGGCGATAAAGAAAGCGATAACGCCGCTGAACAGGTAAAAGTCCTTTACCAGGAAGAGGTCGCGCCATCCGCCGACGAAGCACATCCTCGTCCTCTGGGCGAGAAAACCGACACCGAGGCCTACGATAAGTGCCACTATGAGCGGTACGCTCATTGAACCCGGCCCGCTCTCGCTGGTGAAGATGAAACCGGGCTTGAAAATAGCCAGCAGTAGCAGTAATACCATCAGTACCGGAAGAATCCAGCCGGCGACGGGGTGTATTTTAACAGAACGCCCCAGGTTGAATCCCTTTTTCAGGAAAAAGACGCCGACCGCTATACCTGCTACCATTCCGGCCAGGGCGACAATGCCGTTGAGGTCGCCGCCGGCAATACGAAGCAGCATCCGGATGGGGCAGCCGAGGAATACCAGGGCGCCAATCATTACCAGAGCGCCGAGGACGAAACGGATTACCGGCGACGAGCCGCCCGTAGAGCGCCACTCGCGGAAGGCGAAAGCGGTAATGAAAGCGCCGAGAGCGAAGCCGATGATTTCCGGGCGGATGAATTGCACCACCGCAGCCCGGTGTATCCCGATGGCTCCGGCGATATCACGGATAAAGCAGGCAACGCAGATACCCATATTTGCCGGATTGCCCCAGTTGGTCATCAGGGCTGACAGGGCCCCGAGGATAAGACCGGCGACAATAATTGTGTACCTTGACTTTAAAAATCGTCGCATAAATACCTCCGTTAATACTTACCCTTGCTCTTTTCTGCAATCGGGCAGCACTGCAGGAAGTGCCGGAAATGAAAAGAGCGATAGTCATTTGGCGGAGAGCTTCCGACTATCGCTTAAGCGGCTTCCGTTGAATGGAAACCGGAGGCGCCAGCGCCGCTCAGGGCGGACTAACTCCTCGCGCATGGAGGCTCTTCGGACCGATGACTGATGCAGAACCTGCACCGGTTGGTATGACTCAGCTTCAGGTAAAGGTCAAGCGTGGCAACCAGGTCATCGTTCTCACCTCCTTTCCATTCTACTGCTTATGGTAGCCGTTTTTCAGCCTCGAGTCAAGGCTGGGCTGCTTCTGTATCCGCGGCGGGACCGCTTTTATAGACAAGCTTTGCCAGCCAGATGCACATCTCGTATAAAACGACCATCGGCAGGGCGACGAGGCACTGGTTAATGGGGTCGATAGTCGGGGTAATGATAGCCGCCAGAATAAAAGCGAGGACAATGGCTATCTTGCGTTTGCCGGAGAGCCACTGCGGCTTGAGGACGCCAATCCTTGCCAGGAAGGTTGTCAGTACCGGCATCTCGAAAATAAGGCCGACCGTCAGCAGCAGTCTGGTAACAATCGAGATATAGTCTCTAATCCTGGGCACGGTAGCGGCGATATCACTGCCGAAGGTAAGCAGGAATGATATCATGCGCGGCACAATGATGAAATAGGAGAAGGCAACGCCGCCGGCGAACATCAGCGCTATCCAGGGGAGTATCAGGTAGACGTACTTCTTTTCCCGGCGGGTCAGCGCCGGAGAGACAAACATAATAAGCTCATAGGTAAGCCAGGGGATAGCCACAATGATGCCACAGACCAGAGATACCCTCATAATTGCACCGAGCATCTCGGTCAGCTCGATAGCCTGGAGTTCGATTCCCTTCACCGGGAATATTAAGATATCGAATATCCAGTCGTAAAAGACGAAGGCGAGAATTGAAGTAATCGCTACCACGATTAGGCTGCGAATCAGACGCTTGCGCAGTTCGCCGATATGTCCGATTACGGATTGTGTCTTGTCATCAGTGCTCATTTTGTCGTTAGCGTCTCACTCGTCTTCAGGTCCGGGAGTCTCCGCACTATCAGGCTCTGGAGCGTCCGCCTGCTTCTTTACCTTACTGCTGCTATCGGCTTTCTTTTGGGGTGCGGAGGCTTTTTCTTCCGCCTCCAGTTCCCTTTTCACCTGCGTCGTCAGGTCGAAGCTTGCTTTTCTCAGGGTGCTGACCATCTTCCCCAGCGTCCTGGCAATCTCCGGTAACTTCCCGGGCCCCCATATTATCAGTGCCACTGCCAGGATTAGCAGTATTTCACCCATACCCATACCGAACAAGTCCATTACGCGCCCCCCGCCGCTGAACGTTCAAAGACCGTGTCAAAGGCCAGGTAGATAATAGTCTGCCTGTAGTCGCTCGCTGCTCGCCGCTCCGGGGAATAAGTCTTTATCTGCATTATTTCACAGGTAGATGCTTATATGGTCAATTATAGGAACAAAGCCGCCATTTTGCAATCTGATGGGTCTGGCGGCTATTCCCTGACACGGTAGAGGGCTGACACCGGCTGCCTGGACCGGCTCCGGTTAGCTTGCCGAATCAGGCGGGTCTTCAAGGTTGCCCGGATTTTTTTAATAACTAATACGATAACTAATACCCTGAAAGTTGAATACGAAGATTTGAGTGAAGTATAATTTAGAAAATCACAATGAGGCGGGTTATGAAAGTAGTTTTTCTTGAAGATGTGCCGAATGTAGCCAGAACTGGAGAAATAAAAGAGGTAGCAAACGGCTACGGCAGGAATTTTCTCATCCCCCGGAAGCTGGCGGTGCCGGCGGTGGCTGAGGCTGTAAATAAAACTGAGTCGAAAATTGTCTCGCAGGTACGGACAGAGGCGAAAACGGAAGTCGAGCTGATTGAGATGGGCGCCAGGCTGGACGGGAGAGAGGTCTTTATTGAAGCCCGGAGCGGGGGCAAGGACCGGCTATACGGTTCGGTTACTGCCGCCGATATTGCCGGTGAACTTGAGGAGATTACCGACCTGGCTGTGGACAAAAGAAAAATCAAACTGGACGAACCGATTAATCAAATCGGCAGCTACGATATCACCATTAGACTGACCAAGGATATTACGCCCAAAATTAAGGTTACGGTAACTGAGAAGAGCGAGTAAAGAGCATAATCTATTGATTGTTGCAGAGGAGCGGGTGAGGTCGTATGGAAAAATTACCACCGCATGATATCGATGCCGAGGAAGCGGTAATCGGTTCGCTGCTGATTGACGGTGCGGCAATCTACAAAATCACCGGTCTGCTTCCCGATGCGGGCTATTTTTACCAGGAGAGGAACCGGTGGTTGTATGCGGCGTGTCTCTCCCTCTATCAGCGTGACGAGGCGATAGACCAGATTACGCTGGCTCAGGAACTGGACAGGCAGGGGAAGCTGGAGGACTGTGGCGGGGCCGCCTATTTGAGTCATCTGGTGTCTATAGTCCCTACATCGCTTGATATCGAGCATTATGCCCAGATTGTGCACCGCCTGGCAATCAGCCGCCGTTTGATAGATGCTGCCCGGAAAATCGAAAGTATCGGCTATGACGCTGACCCTGATGTTGAGGACAGCCTGAATAAAGCGGAGGATGCGCTTTTCGGTGTGCGGCACGGGCAGGACTCCGGAGATTTCATTCACATCCGCCAGATACTGGACAGGTATTTCGAGGCCCCTGAAATCACCGAAGAGGGGGAATATGCCGGGCCGATTACCCAGGTGCGGACGAATTTTGCCGGTCTGGACGAATTCCTCGGCGGTTTTCAGCGCTCCGACCTGGTAATCGTAGCCGGCAGGCCGAGTATGGGCAAGACCAGCCTGGTGCTGAATATTGCCCGGAATGCCGCCGTAGAGCAGGGTGCCTGTGTTGCCATGTTCAGCCTGGAGATGGCAAGAGAGCCGCTGGTAATGCGGCTGCTGGCGAGCGAGTCCGGAGTCAACCTGAGCCATATCCGTCTTGGCTTGCACACAGAGGCGGAAGAGAAAAGGGTTATGGATGCCACCGGCATCCTCTCCGAAGCGTCGGTCTACATCGATGATTCTCCACGCCTCCGGGTAGCGGAGATGCGGAGTAAAGCCCGCCGGCTGTTCTACGAACACGGCGTGAACCTTATTGTCGTTGACCATCTGGGACTGATGGACGGGCAAATCAGGGACAGGGTCCAGGAGATTAGCTATATTTCCCGCTCCCTGAAAGGGCTGGCGAGGGAATTGAATATTCCGGTGATTGCAGTCTCTCAGTTAAGCCGTGCCTCGGAGTGGCGGGCTTCACACCGGCCGCAGCTATCCGACCTGCGTGACAGCGGCAGTATCGAGCAGGATGCCGATGTGGTCGTT